>JAKLZG010000026.1 GCA_024256165.1 Candidatus Methylarchaceae archaeon HK02M2 | reverse complement strand
GCATTTGGAGCCTCGATGCATTATATATTATCGAAGCACTCTACGAAATTGAATATATAAGAAAAGCAATCGAATCTTTATTATGGTACATCCATTAAAAGGATATTTTAAAATATAAAGATTTTATAGTTCAACTTCACTATTCTTTTCGTTTGAAATAAACACGATACGCTTCCCTCTTTTTTGGGGTATTATCTTTACCTTTGCATCCTCAAATCTTTTTGATAGCTCTTGACCCTCAAAGTATCGGTCCAAGAAAATAGCTAATGCTGAACACTCAGAATGTGGTTCATTACCGATAGCAACGTTAAAATCTGTAACATCTTCTCTATAGAAGTCTGGAGGGACCTTTTGGCTACCTACAATTACCATAATGTCTTTACCTTTATACTTTATCCTTTTTAACACATCGCTAGTCTCTATGTTTTCTCCGTAAGCCGTTAAATGAACCACGATTCCTCCCTTTTCTCTCCATTCTCTAATGGCTTTCATCCATGGAATAGCCATTTTCAAAAAGAATGGTGATCCCCATCGTTCTATAACCTTCTTTGTTGTTCGTTCGATGTCCTTATCTTCCACATCGGATAATATTACTCCAGATGCGCCTAGGGAACGTGCAGTCAAGATGATGTGTGTGGTCAACCTCTCATCCCTCAGGCGATGTCCCCACCTTAAGACTATAACTTCAGCCATTTTTCGATCCTTCATTACAATGTATTGGGTAAGAGCGATGGAAAATTTGTGTGTACCGTCTTGAATATCTTGGACTTTAGTGTACCTATCCCATAGCCAGTCTTTGCTGATGTTATTACAACATTTTCGGGGATCATATATAGGGCTTCAATCTTATCTTTAATTTCATCCATACTTGTAAGGTCGAACTTATTAAAGATAGGCAGTACATTCAGAGGGGAGACTTTAAGATCGTTTAGAATCCGTACACAGCTTTGGTACTTTTTAATCATGCTTTCAAGAGGCTCACTAGCATCAATTACAAGAAGGATTAAATTTGCATAAGTCAATTCTTCTAAAGTTGCTTTGAACGCTCCGATCATATAAGCAGGAAGTCTGGTGATAAAACCAACAGTATCTGAGATCAAAATCTTTGATTCTGATAATTGTAAACCTCTAGTTGTAGTTGCTAGAGTAGTGAAGAAGCCCCTTTCCGTCTCCTTTTGCTCCCCCGTCAATAAGTTAAAGAGACTTGTCTTTCCAGTCCCTGTATAACCTGCAAAAGATATTAATTGTAAACCCAATCTAAGCCTTCGTTTCTTATAAAGATCACGTCTTTTACTGACTTGCTTTAATTTTTTAGATATCGTTGCCATCCTCCTTCTTATCATCCTATGATAATCATCTACATCGTATCTGCCCAAGCCAAGAAAGCCCGGTTGTTCACCCATCCTAGCCAACCTTACCTTCTCCCTTGCCCTAGGTATTTCGTACTTCAACTCAGCGAGTCGAACTTGTAAATTTGACTCAAAATTTGATGCTCTTTTATGGAATATTTCAAGTATCAATCGCTCTCTATCAATTACTTCTACACCTGTAAGCTTTGCAAGATTATAAATTTGCACAGATTTTAACCTTTTATCAAAAAGTATAACATCAATATCGAGCTTTTCTGATAATCTTTTTAACTCTTCTGCTTTTCCTACACCTATACCGTATTTTGCTCTAGAGAGATATTTTCGTGTGATAAGCTTGACGACTTTGTAATCTACTGCCCCAGCCAAACCCAATGCTTCTTCAATAGCGAACTTATTAGAATATGTTATGAGAATTGCTTTCTTCAAACAATTCATCTTATTCACAGGCATCTCATAAACCTTATCCTCATGGTCTTTTCAAGAGATAAGATATTAAGAGTTAGATTGAAAAAAATAAAAATGGATTGAATAAAAATATAATCCCTTTCGTTAAGCTAATAGGTAGATTGAAAAAGGTTCAAAGGACTGGGTGGCTTATTAAAGTTGGGGTTAAAGATCCAGAGTCTGTAGCAGATCATAGTTTTATGACATCTATTCTATGTATGTTAGTAGGTGATCTACGAAATCTCAACACTTTAAAGATGCTTAAGATGGCATTACTTCACGATGCTTGTGAATCCTTAATTGGTGATTTTATGCATTCAGATATTAGGAAGAAAGAGTTGAATAAGAGGAAATTGGAGGATGATGCTATGATCCAGATTCTATCTACACTGCCTAACGATATTGGGAAGATTTACCGTAAACTTTGGAAAGAGTTTCAAGGTGGATTATCGACAGAAGCTAAACTTGTTCGAGAGATCGATAAACTTGAGATGGCTCTTCAGGTGATCGAATATGAGAAGGAAGGTTACGACAGGAGAAGGCTGTATGAATTCTGGGATTCAGCAAGACAAGCTATAATTGATCCTGAGTTAAGAGCTATTTTTAAGGTAATTGAGGAGCAACGTTAAAGATTATATAATAATTTGATTTAATATTATTTACTTCTTTTTGAGCGCGTGTTCTCTGGTGGGTCGTCAACCCCTTTTTCATTAAGTATGAATACAGCCTCCCTCTCAGGATGACTTGGACTATCGACCATCCTTGCGATCCTATTCTTACCAGCTTTCCTCAAATATACCCTATATGTGCTTGTATGAGCTACTACATGTCCCCCTGTAGGTCTTGATGGATCTCCGAAGAATACATCAGGTGCTGATTGGACTTGATTTGTCGCTACAACAGCTACATTGTAGATTTCAGCTATTCTCAACAGTTGATGCATGAATCTATTAAGCTTCTGTTGTCTTTCGGCCAAAGTTCCTCTACCCAAGAATTCAGCTCTATAATGAGCTACTGCTGAATCTACGATAAGCAAACTTATATTCTCCTTTTCTATTAGTCTGCCAACTTCATTCAGTATAAACTCCTGATGGGCACTATTATATGCTTTAGCAACAATTATATTACTTAAGACATTATCAGGATTTAGGTTATATGCTTCAGAGATTTCCACTATCCTTTCAGGTCTGAAAGTATTTTCAGTGTCTAGATAAATAGCGCCAGCATATAACCCACCTTGCTCTTTCGGTAACTGTACTGCCACACATAAGCTATGACAGATTTGAGTCTTACCTGAACCATATTCACCATAGAATTCTGTAATAGCTTGAGTCTCTATCCCTCCAGCTAATAGATCGTCTAGGTTCTTTGAGCCAATGTGTATCCTATCTATGGCTTGGCGCTTTTTATAAAGTTCGCTTGCAGATATGAACTCTTTCTCTAGCCTTCCTAACTCGATAAGTTTGTTCCTTGCCTTATTACAAAGTTCTGTAGCTTTATTACGATCGATGTTCATTGTATCTGCAATATCAGATGGCCCTCTAGATGCTAAGTCAAGTATATTGTATATACCAGCAGAGATAAGCTTCTGCTTTGTAACTGGTCCTACGCCCCCTAGAGATTCCAGCTCTAAATCTTCCTCGCTCATGTTAGATATCATATATTAGCTCAAGGATATTAATGTTAACATATTTTGCTACATCCTTGCACATTCTGGACAAAGCAAATAAATATAATAAAAGAATTCGCCACGTCTTCCAACTTTTGCAGTTTTAAAAGTTACCTTCCATCCTAGGCTCTCTGCTTTTGTTAGTTTTTCGATGAGTGGTGATGGACCGAGAAATAACTTACGCTTATGGATGTTTTTTTCAATGTAACCACATCTCAAACCATTGATAGTCCTTCCACAAAACATCTTTTTATTCATTTATTAATGCTTTCTCCAGTTCAAAAAAGCTCTATAAACCAAAATAAAAAGTTAGAGATAACCGAAAAAGCAGTATTCTAAAATATTAAATAAATAAAAATGGTAAGAGTTTAATCTTCAAGATGTTCATTAAAAATCATCTTAATATATTCATTATTGCACGTGGTAATTCTTGAAAGTTTTTAACATATGAATATTTTCCTCTACCAGCTTTTGCAAGATTTTTGCACATTCTAAAATCTCCACTTATAGTGAAAGGAACTTGAATGACATGAAGCCTAGGGTACTTTCCTGCAATATGTAATGGATTTCCTCCTTTTGTAACACAGCCATCTGTTATGAGGATGCCTAACTTTTCAGGTAAATCGTATATATTCAATTCCTCCAAACCTTTTTCCAAGGCTAACTTGATATCTGTTAGTCCTCCTGGTTGGAGGTCCAACATCTTATCGATCAAATTCTCTATATTTGGGGTATCAACGATTGGCTTAAGCGTGTGTGTATCTTTGTTAAAAGTGATTACTGAATAGGGGTCCGTACGCAACTTATATGCAAGAACACCAACAGCTAATGCAGCTATAGTTATCTTTTCTTGTTGCATTGAATTACTAATGTCCAGCATCAATGAAACTGCGGTCTTCTTTTCATCTTTTTTAATAGATATTATATCCTGATAATCAAGAAAGTCTTTACCGAGCTTATTCTCAAGTGTCTGTTCGATGTCAAAATCTTCCAGACCTGGTTCAAACTGAACTTTTACATACTCTTTAGGAACGACTCCCCTTCCAGCTATCTGGGCCGCCATCCTTATGATAGTTCTATTTAAGACTTTTCTAGCAATCTTCTTATGCTTGGGATCAAGATTTGCTGATTGGAGTGTAAGCAAGAGCTGGGCTGCTGACCATTTCATTTCTGATTGCTCGGTAGCTTGTAACATCTTCTCAAAAAGACCTTCTTTACATAAAATTTCATAAACAGATTGAGGTGAGTCTTGGATAATGAACAAAGCTTTAGGGATATCTCCCTTTTTAATAGCATCTTTAATGCGTGGGACATTTTTTGACAGTGTAAATGCATCAACTTGATTGATCTTGCTTTGATCAGTATCTGTACCTTCACTTGATGACTTATCACCTGAATTTTGGGAATATTTTTCAAGAATTTTACTAACGATTCTTTGTATGACGTCTTTCATACTTTGGGTTGCCCGATCTTGAAGTTCCATCTTGGTGGACAAGGACATTATTGCGGCTTTTATCCAAATTTCTGGATTTAGAGTAGAACTCCCAGCTGAATATTGGACAATATCCATAATGTCTATTGCGCCACGAACCGAAGCCCCACGTCTGATTTCAGGGTCTTCTCTTGTTGCTCTCATGATCTTTACTGCAATTTCAATAGCAGTTTTGTCATTGTTCCCTGTCTCTTTATGGACTATCTTTCTTTCCTCATCTTCAGTTTGGTAATCGAGCTTAATAAGCACAAAACGATCCTTTAAAGCTTCACTAAGTCTGCTTGTACCGACGAACTCTTCAGGATTTTGAGTTGCGATTATCGAGAAGCCTTTTTTAGCTTCGACTAAACCTATCTTTGAGAGAATTATCTGCTTCTCGTCCATAGCGGGCAATAGTACGTTTTGAGTCCCTTCGGGCATTCTATTCAATTCATTAATGAAAAGAAAAGCCCCATCAAACATAGATTGTGTTAAAGGACCGGGTATGAAAGTTTCCCACGAATAGCCTTTTGCTATCACCGTTGCGGGGTCGAACCATCCAGTAAGCTTATGTTCAGTATAGCGCTCATCTCCATCAACCCTATAAAAAGGACGGTCGAAGTGCTTAGCGATAGATACAGCTATAACCGTCTTGCCAACTCCAACTGGGCCTTCAAGAAGGATGTTCTTCCAAGCAGAAATTGCTGTGAGAGCATTTTCTAACTCCTCCTCACGACCGATTATTCTATATTTCTTTTGAAGGGCTAAGACTTCCTTTTTTACATCTAATGCCATAACCTCACCATTTTTTATATGAAATATAAATATCTTGAAGTTTTATATTCTTCTATTAATATGGGAAAATCTTAGTAGTCATAATATCAGTTTGAAGGGGGGAAAGCATGGAGAATTATTTGAGTCTAGAAGCTTTCGATGAATTGGTGGAAGATTTGAAGAATATTCGGAGAGATTTATTTTCTGGAAGATCGATCAATGATATTCATGCTAATATTAACAACCTCTCCAAAAAGGTCGATAAACAATCCCATAAAGCTACAAAGAGCATCCTATTATTGAAACCTGAAAAGTCTTTGACTGCAGATAGGATTTATGAGAAACTTACTTTACTTTTAGCTGATTTGAAACAGAATTTGGTAACACACATAAGTAAAGATATAATACGTACACTAGACCAAATCATCTCAAACATGACTAAGCTGAGGGTCTTGCTCGATAAATCATTTGAATCGCCCAATCCTATAATCAAAAAGATTATGGAGATAACAGAATCATCAAGGTTGAGGCCAAAATCTAAAACTATCACAAAGACCGCAAGGATAAAGAAAAAGATCGGTTACATCCAATCTAAAATAAGCTCATTTATTGTAAAAAGTGATTCACATGAAGATAAAGATGGTTAATATATCAAAAAAGCCTGATCAATATAGGGAAGCTACAGCCTCAGGTGAGATAAAGTTGAGACCTGAGACTATCAAGTTGATAAGAGAGAAAAAAGTAGAGAAGGGCGATCCGCTTCAGATAGCTACCTTAGCAGGGATCAACGGTTCAAAATTCACTCCGTGGGCCATACCTTTATGCCATCCCATCTCTATAGAGAACACCAAAGTCGATATTGATATTAAAGATGGAAGCATTGTCGTTACTACTAAAGTAATAGCTTATAGTAAAACTGGTGTAGAGATGGAAGCTCTTACAGCTACATCTATAGCCTTACTTAATATCTGGGATGTAGTGAAAATGTATGAGAAGGACGAAAAAGGACAATACCCCACAACTCTGATTTCAAGTATAAAGGTCTTG
Organism: Candidatus Methylarchaceae archaeon HK02M2; assembly: GCA_024256165.1. NCBI lineage: Archaea > Thermoproteati > Nitrososphaerota > Nitrososphaeria > Nitrososphaerales > Candidatus Methylarchaceae > Candidatus Methylarchaceae archaeon HK02M2. The sequence continues at coordinate 11,481 of JAKLZG010000026.1, read as the reverse complement.
AGAAAGGTGAAGGGAGACGTCATCAACTTATGAAGAGCATAAAAGATTGGCTCCAAAGAGCGTAAACATCACCATAATAACGGTGAGTACATCTAGATATAAGAAAGCTACTCAAGGTATAGCAGTCGATGATCTTTCTGGTTCTAAGGCTGTTAAAATGATCAAAGAAAATGGTCATAAAATAATATCAAGAAAGTTGGTAAACGATGAAAAGGAGATGATAAGGCTGGAAGTTCTTCGGAGTCTATATGATGAAGATGCAGATTTAGTCATTTTATTAGGTGGTACAGGCTTAGCAAAAAGAGATGTAACTATAGAATCTATTATGCCGTTATTAGATAAAGAGATGGGAGGGTTTGGAGAGATTTTTAGAGCTGTAAGTTATCAGAAGATAGGAACCCCAGCTTATCTATCGAGAGCTTTGGCAGGTACTTTAAATGGAAAGATGGTCTTCTGTTTACCTGGTTCTCCACAGGCTGTTGAATTGGCTCTAAATTTGATCTTACCAGAGTTATCACATTTTGCTTATATTATTCAGGATGTGAATTGATGCTACTCGATGAATATGGAAGGACGACATACAACTTACGCTTATCTGTAACTTCAAAATGTAACCTTAACTGTATTTTCTGCCATAAAGAGGGAAATGATGTAATTGGTGATAATCTTACACCAAAAGGTATAGAGGAAGTTGTGAAGGTTGTTACAAGTTATGGAGTTAAGAAAGTGAAGATAACTGGTGGGGAGCCTTTGATTAGAAGTGATATAGTGGAGACAGTAAATAGAATATCATCTGTGCGAGGTATTCATGAATTATCAATGGTTACCAACGCGTCTCTTCTAGAACCATTGGCCGAGCCTTTAAAGAGAGCTGGATTAAATCGAGTAAATGTCAATATCCCTTCTCTGGACCAAGAAAAGTATCATGAAGTTACCCAGGGAAAGCTTGAGCCTACTCTGAGAGGTGTCAAGTCTGCAGTAAAGTATGGACTCACACCTGTAAAGATTAACATGGTTCTATTGAGAGGGATAAATGATGATGAACTGGATGATTACATAAAGTTTGCAAGTGAGGTAGGTGCACATATTCAGGTAATCGAATTAGAGCCCATCAGGATAAAGAGCGAATTTTTTGATGAGATGTATATGCATCCTGGTATGATTGAAAGATTGCTTGAAAAGAGGGCCCTGAGTTCATGGAATAGAGAGTCTATGCAGAAGAGGAAGGTTTACGATCTTGGCGATACGAATGTTGAAATTGTCCATCCCATCGATAATACAGAGTTCTGTGCATTCTGCAATAGAATTCGCCTTACAAGCGATGGTGCATTTAAGCCATGTCTTATGGAGAACTGTAATAAAGTCTACATAAATGATGCTCTTGTTAAAGGGGATATTCCTAAAATTTTAAAGAGCTATCTAAAATCTATTATGAATCGTGAGCCTTATTTCAAAGCCAATTGATTGGAGATCAACGATTGGATTGTCTTAACTCCATAAATGTGTTTTTATAGACGGATAGAGGCGTCCTATGGCCAATACACTGGTTACAAAGACAATCAGGCGTTATACTTTTCACATCACAAATTTGGTAATATGCACAAAGGAAGCACTCTACACTTGAATTGCATATAAAACACTTTGGCACAAATTCAAAATCTTCGCCCAAAGCCTTCTTCAATATAGATGTTATTGTCGCAAGATTGGCATCAACTTCGGCTTTGAAGCCTTTAGATCTATCGTATACTAAACCTGCCTTCATAAGGCTTATGAATTTATCCCTTCCTAGTCTCGGAAGCCTGAACCATTCCCCTATTTTTACAATCAAATTATCTTACCTTTAGATTAATCCTCTTAGCTTCTTTTAGCATCGGCTTTAATGCGTTTTCACTTAGTCCTAGCAACTTGATGAACCTTTTCATAGATCCCTTGTCTTTATCGAGAATGAATAAGAGGTATGGTATGAATATTGATATAGCCTCTCTCGATGAGGTATGAAGGATTTTTGAAAGTTGCCTTCCAATATCTTTTAAAACTTTGCCCTCATTCCACATCTTGAGCTTTAAATCCCAAGGCATGTCATCTTCGCTGTAACTTACTGCACCTTTAGGAAGAATATTATATAGAGAATAAGCAAGCAACCTATCAAGATATCTTAAGAGCCTCCATTCTTGAGTTTTACCTATCTTTTTCACAATCTCATCTGCTTCACCTATCTTCTCAAGAGCTCTTATTAGTACATCTTCGCTTAAACCACTGTTTACTACACTCATATAGAATAATCTTACTTTATCCCTTGGAGAGACTCTACAAACCCTTAAGGCTTCATAAGCTTGATCTTTAGATTCTGCATTGAAGAACGCCTCAAAACTTTCTCTTAAGCTGCATTTCAAATTTCTACTAGATATAACAGAACTCAATTCTTCAGTAGAGAGACCAGCTAAGGATTGGGCTGTGTTGAGGGCTGCCCTCATGTCACCTTTAGCTTCTCTAACTATCAAACGGATGGATTCTTTACTTAGTTTTGCTCCATCTCTTTTTAGAATATCCTCGATATAAAGTTCTACAAACCTTGATGCCACCCTTCTAAATCTAAATACCTTAGATTTTCTAATCAGTTTTATGACCTGTTTATCGTCTTCCACATTTGCAGCCATGACCAAAGGCACTTTTCCACTTTTTATCAGCTCTTGTACGAACTCTATCCCACCTCTATCCTGCCTATAGTACATACCGTCGACCTCATCTAAGAATATGAGTGGTTTCTCGTCAATCAGACTTCGGGTGCTTAACGCAGGTCCTAACTTCTGCATCATGTTACTCTTTGTTCTCACATCACTGGCATTCAATTCAATAAGATTGTAGCCAAGTTCATCGGCAGCCAAATGCATTAGAGTTGTCTTGCCAGTTCCAGGTGGACCCACCAAGAGGGCAGGTTCTGAGCCACACTTCCATTCCTTAAGCCAGTTCAAAAAGCTTATCCTAGTCCTCTCGTTCCCGACCATATCCTTGATGGTTTTAGGTCTATATTTTTCTACCCACATCTTATATCACTTAAGCCATTATCCCTCCTACAAGAAAGGCTATCAATCCTGTGAGCATGCCTAAGAGTGAAATGTTTTTTACATGTAATGCATTAGATTCAGATGGCGATCTGAGGATTTTTATGGATGTATACATGAATATTGTATCCGGGATAAGTATCAATAAAGCGTAAACTACACCAACTATACCTATGAGAAATGGAAACCAACTCGATATTATTGCCACCATGAACATTACAGCACCAAATATCGATGCAAATTTTGGACCGTATACCCTTGCGATCGATCTTACCTTTCTAAATTTATCACCTTCCATATCACATATAGTCTTGACGACCTCCCTACCAGTAGCGGCCAAGAAAGATGTTAGAGCAAGCCAGAGCAAGAGAAGGTTATCAGCATATCCTATAGCCATGCCGCCATATATGTATGGGATTGCCACAGATCCTGCAACCATCGTATTTCCAATTAATCCTTTGCTCTTCCCCCAGAAGTTGTACAACCAAGCTAAAAATGCGAAGGCTGATGCTATTATAAAATTGTTAAAGCCTATCAAGATGGATGAAACTATCCCGAAGATAAGTAAAATTAAAGCAAGCATTATAGCCGAATTTGGGGAGACTGTTCCACTTGGTAAAGGTCTATCGGGTCTGTTCACTTTATCTACCTCAATATCATAGTAATCGTTTACAACCATGGAAAAACCAGTTATGAAGAACCCTGTCAAGAAACCAAAAAGAGAAGGAGTTGCAAGTACACTACCAGGAGACGCAACAGCTATACCCACTATTACTGCGAACCCAACCATAACAGAGTTGACAGGTCTTATAAGATCGATTATTGAATGAAAATTCATCATAATTGATTCCCAACCTTTTATTCAAAGATATGTAATAGTCTTTCAATCATTAAAAAGCCAGCCAATTCTTAATATATTAATTTCATAAATAAAGATATTATTAATAATTGAAGGAAAAAGAATTATAGGTTAAAGCAATAAAACTGTTTCATTAGATTGTCTTCACTCATCCTTTAAGATGATAATCTTTTACAATTTTGACGAGCTTCTGAATACCAGAGCTGTATTGGAAGGCTTTTTTCCTTTTAATTACGATATCCTTTGGGAGATCTGCTTTTCGTGCTACCTCCTGTAGAACTAATTTACGTTGACCGTTTACTCTACTTATCTTCAATTTTAAAGGTAAAGATAAAGCGTACTTGACAAGATCTATGTTTGTGTAAGGCAACCTAACTTCTACATATGGTGAAGATGTTTTCTCATCCCTCTCAAAATTGTTTTTATGAGCATTAAGAACTTCTTCGTAGATGATCTTTTCTACAAATCCTTCTCCCATCTGTCTTAATACTTTCACGTACTTGGCATAGCCTCCAAAAAGTTCATCAGCAAACTGACCTAAAAAGAGGGTCTTATGACCTAACTGAGAACATTTCTCAGCAGTTAAATGTATACCTAAACCTAAGGCCAAGTCCATAATTCTATCTTGCTCTATTAGATATTTCACTAAGTTTATTTTATTCTTCACTTCCTTTGTATCTATTTGAAATTCTTCAAGTTCTAATCCAAGGCTTCTTGCCGAATTTTTCACAATTTTCTCATCTTTAGAGCCTTTTGAGTAAATAGATAGAAGGGTCACCTTTCTGAATTTTGATGTGATTAAGGCTAAAAGTGAGCTATCCAACCCTCCAGAGAAACCTATTACTACTCGATCAAGATTTTTAAGCCTTCTTCTAATAGATTCTGAGAGAAGGTGCAATATTATATCTGAAGCTTCATCCATATCAACTCTGAGGGAAGATGGCAGAATTTTACTAAAAAGAAAGCTATCCAAACTCTGTTTGGAAGATTTATGAATGCTACCTGGACAAACTCTTTCGATGTTCTTGAATCCTAAATTCTTAAGAGGTTTGATTTCAGATGCTACACTAATTGTGTCAGTATCTCTTGCAAAGTAAAGTGGTTTGACTCCTAATGGATCTCTACCAAAGATCAACTGACCTTCCTTTATCATAACAAAGGTAAAGTCTCCATCTATTTTGGAAAGAATCTCAGAGGCGTAAGTAAGTCCTTTTTCTGATATCTCTTCCAACCTTTTGTGAAAGTTAAAGTCTTCAGGAAAGTATACATTACCGTGAATGGCTATCTTGACATTTGATTTATTATTATTTGATTCAGCAAGGCAGCAGCCTATCGCCAAATTGGATTTTATTTTATCAAATGTTGAAATGTCATCCGAAGAATCATCTTCGGTAATTATTGCAAAGCCAGACCAAGCACGATGAGATAATGATTTGAGAGCTGATATAACCTTAGGGATTACATCATCTTTTCCACAAAGGGCAACTATGCCGTTGATTTGCGTTTGAGACAAATATATACCATATCTTTGTGATGTATTTAATATCTAAAAACTATGCGATGGATTAGCTTTCTAGTAGAAAAGTAAGAAGGCTGGTCTGAGCCCAAACCTACCAACTTACTCAGCCGCTCTCTCAGCGCTTCTTTGTCTGCTCAGTCAGCTTATCTTTCGACTTACTTTCTGAACATCTTCGGATTTGCCGATTGGCTTCCTTTCAATCAGTTGGCCTAAGCCTGCTCCCAGCCCAAATTACATATATCTAAATAGTCTCTTAAAAATGTTCGGTCTGGGGGATAATTACGACAGGTAAAATCAGGTATAAAAGATTTGAAAGGGACTTGATGACTTTAATGGATAAGCTTACTGTAGATATGAACAACGATGTAAAAAGGAAGCTCGAAATTTTAAAGGAGAGGTTGATCAAATTATACTATGATAATCTGGTGAAGATAAATCATTCGGTGATGGAACTGATCTGTACGAAGCCTCTTATTATTCGTGGTTATAATGTAGATGTAGAGCGAATCCTTGATATAGATTTTGTATGTGATATCTTTGCTATCAAGGGGGAGGGTGTCTTAATAATCGAAGTGGAAACAGGTTACACCCCTCCAGACCATGCTTTAGATCCAAGCAGATACAAAGAAGCAAGGATCGCTAGCAAGATCGCAAGGTACAGTTCTTATGCTAACAAATTCGCACTCGCAACACCCCTCTACAACATCCTTCAGATACCAAAGATATTCAGCAAACCGCCTAGAAATCGTAGTAATAGAGAAGTGATTAAAGTTAAGAAGTTATGTGATGTCTACTACTCTAAACCACCGATAGAAGTGCAACAGATAAAGGAGGCTCACCTTCAATCTATCTATATAATCGACATAGATAAGGCTACAACAAGAGAAATGGACCCTGAAGCATATCAGGAGATGGTATCAACAATAGAATCGATCTCAAAGTTAGGCTGATTTGGTTGAGTTTTTAATCATGAAGTTAAGATTCTTTTATCTTTTTAAATAGATTTACAACATTTGTAATTATCTTCTTCGATGCAGAAAAGTGTTTCATAGGATCGAATAAGTCTTCGACTTCTTTTTTGGTTAATAGAGAGCTCAGCTCTTCATCTTTTAGTATGGCCTCAGAGTATGAGATATTCTCTTTTAAAGCCCTACCTGCTGCGTTGTTAAGTAGTCTATGAGCATGTGACCTTGATATGCCCTTTGTTAATAGAATCCCTAATATGAACTCTGAATATATCTGACCTTGGGTCAAATCGATATTGGACCTTATCTTATCAGCTCTTACTACAAGACCTCCCATGACTTTTATCATCGAATTTATGCACTCATCCAACAGTATAAAGGCGGAAGGGACTATGATTCTCTCATTTGCAGAGTTCGATAGATCGCGCTCATGCCATAAAGGTAAATTTTGTAAAGCAACTGACGGGAGAGCTCTAATAAGTTTAGCAAGGCTGGAAACTCTCTCACTTTTTATCGGATTTCTTTTCATGGGAACAGCTGAACTTCCTATCTGAGCAGCTCTAAAGGGCTCAGCTACTTCTTTTATTTCAGTGCGTTGTAGGTTACGAACCTCAGTAGCCATCTTATCAAGACTCGATGCAACCAATGCTGTGAAGAAGATAACCTCCGCCAAAATATCCCTAGAAATAACTTGAGTAGTAGCTTCTGAAGGTTTTAAACCGAGCTTCTTAGCTGTAAGAGCTTGCACTTCCAAGGCCCTTTCCCCCATTATAGAGCCAGTTCCAACTACTCCTAATGTCTTGCATATAAGAACCCTTTCTTTTAATTGGCGCAAGCGTGTAATGTGGCGGTTCATCTCGGAAGCCCATACAGCGAACTTTAAACCAAAGGGGATAATGCTCGTATGCTGACCATGGGTCCTTCCTACAGCGGGTAAATCTTGATATTCCAATGCTTTCTCGCATAAAATTTCTGTAAAGGAAGTCATTTTAATAGCCATTATCTCCATAGAATTCTTCAATTGTAAGGATAGAGATGTATCAAGAACATCATTACTTGTGAGTCCATAATGCACCCATGGCTTTGCTACCTCTTTGCAGACTTCGATCAATGCTTCTACCAATGATGCTGTCTCATGTTGAGTGGTGGATTCTATCTCACGCCACCTTTCGATTGTAATATAATCAAGGTTTGCTTTTGATGAGATCTCCATAGCAGCATCCTTAGGGATTAAACCGACCTCTGCTTGAGCCTCTGCTACTTTAGCCTCTACCATAAGTTGATAATTCAGGTAGCTCTCCTCTTCAAATACCTTCCTCATCTCTTTGCTACCATATCTCTCAGGTACAGGAACAGTAAATCTCTCAGATGTCATAGAAACCATCATTAATATCATTGATAAAAGTTGATCGTTATGAATATTGATAGATTTTTAGTTAGAGTATAGGAGTTTGCTACATTTATTATTACTTTTATTATCTATGAAGAAATAAGTTAAGGAGTCAGAAGAATGGTTAATAAAAAGGTGATTTCATCCATTTTCATCTTAACAGCCATAATAATAGTTTCAATATTTGTGATTAGTTTCTTAGATTCTGAAGGAAATATTAGATTCTCCAGAACTACTTGCCAGAGGATTCTTTGTGGGTATACTTCCGATACCAAGAGATGGGCAATCTTTTGATGATGTATAATATTATAACGCCCTCAATAGAGGCTTTTGGGGGCGAGCGAGGCCAATCCGATTTTATAACTCATTTATCAGGACGATTTACCCGAGAACAGGGAATAGACCTATATATGTTCAGTTGTGCTTGGCTTCATGACATCGATGAGAATGACTATATAGGACTTATCAAGAGAAATGGAACTGAAAAGTTAGCTTATGAAATCTAGGAGAATTTATCGTTAATAAATTAAGCATATCTAATGTGCTTAGAACTATTGTTTAATAAAATCCTTTGATACGTAGTTCTGAAGCAATCGCCCTGCTTCACTCATGGATTTTTGATATCTTTCCTTAAGTTTCTTCCTTATCTCTATAACACTATTGGAATTGATTACAGAATTTAGAATAAAGATCAAGGTCTTTTCAGCTTTCTTCCCATATTTCTCATGTATTTCTAGAGTTATGTAAGATGCATGTTCTTTGAATTTTTCTTTAACAAATGGTGGAGGTCCTCCATGTAAGATTTGATCTTCTATTGGTAGATCTGATCGATAAGGCACTAGATTCGGAACCCCTTTTTTATAGATTCTATCTGAACTTACCAGATTTTTATAACTCTTAGAGTTGAATACATGTAACTCAACAACGACATCGGGCTTATATCTCTCAAGTATTGAGAGATATAATTTACCTGCAGAGCTCTTTATGTAATCTTCGTTTATCATACTCACATATCTGCCTCCAAAGATGTTTACGTTAGGGACAATGATAATCCTACCTTCTGGAGGATTCGGCTTGAGAATAACAAGGACCTTCTTAATAACTTCATGTTCCCTGCCATGCATCCCCCCTAGTATAAGTCTAGTAATCCCTGTTCTACCAGATTTGTATTCCTTTATCTTTAATTTTTTAATCAATTAAAAGCCAGTAAAATATAAGAAATATAAACGAATTCATTATCTAAATATTTGATCAGTAATATAGATCGAAATTCTTCATAATAATTACTAGTGGAAGGAACGTAATTATTAAAGGATGATAAGATAGAAATATCTTTGTTTTCAAATAAAAGCTAAAAGAGAAGCGCCATATTTTATTCTTTAGATGGCAAATATTAAAGAAAATAAAAGAAATATAGAAGAGCTTGAAGCAGAAGGGTACAGACTTATAGTTTCCAACTATTCGGGGATTTGTACGGAATGTAGTGAACCATATATTGCTGGAACTCGGATATACTGGAAAAGGGATGATTCCCGTACTTTAGTGGTGTGTCCGAAATGTTATGGAGGTGATGAAACTCCTGTATTTCAACAGAAGATAACGCAAACTCTGGTCTGCCCTCATTGCGGTAAACCGATAAAGGTGGAGCTCAAATCTTGATAAATGAATTATGGTGACAGGTTCAGGAATAGGCCTATTGGTGTTCGTAAAATGTTCAAATATTTGATTTTTTGTTCATTTGTTCAAATATTCTAATCTAACAAGACTTATTGATTAATAGTATATTATAATTATTATAGATGAATAGCTTTTGAACTGTTTAACTAGTATCCTTGAAAACATACTGAAATAACAATCTTCTGAACAGAGATTGAGATTATTTTCAATGGTAAAAATAATAATGACCACTTATTAATTTAGATAGGATTTGATCTTCAAGGACAGAGATAAACTCTCCCCAAGATATATCCCTGAATTTCTTCCTCATCGCGAAGAGCAGATAAAACTCTTGAAGGACTTTTTATGGGATTCCCTTCGAAATCCTTCAAAATCATACTCAAAAGTGTTACAATTAATAGGTGATGTGGGCAGTGGAAAGACCGTTACAACTGTTCGTTTTGGAGAAATGTTTCAGAATGAAGGGAGGAAGAGAAAAATAAACCTAAAACATGTTTACCTTAATCCAAAGGTCCATGGTGCAAGCCGAATAATTTTGTATAGATATTTGGTGCAAGAGGCAACTCCAGAAGTCTTCTCAGCGAATCTTAATGCAGAAGAGCTCCTCATAGAGTTGATGAAACACTTGCAAAGTACTAAAAAGTACCTACTAATATCCTTTGATGAAGCAGATTACTTTGTAAAACATTCAAAGGAATCTGCAATATATGCCCTTACAAGGCTTGATGAAGTTTTGCCAGGCAAACCGACCAATGTTTTAGGCGTAATCCTCACAGCGAGAAGCACAAAATTTCACGAAAAGCTAGATAGAGCTGAACTCAGTACCCTTGGTACATTCCTTATACGATTTAACTCATATAATTCAAGAGAAATCTTCGATATACTAGAGACTAGAGTTAAAGAGGCTTTTCTACCAAAAGTCGTGACAACAGATGTATTGGAATATATCGCTGATGTGACTTCAAAACCTCCAGTAAATGGTGATGTCAGGTACGCGTTAGATTTACTTCTTTATTCTGGAATTCTTGCATCGAATTATGGAGCTGAGGTGGTTAGTCTTGAGCATGCAAGAAGGGTTATGAGTATGATTCATTATTCAATTACTGATGAAGACATAATCAACCTCTCCGATAAAGGTAAGATCGTCCTACTTGCAATAGCTAGAGCATTAAGAAGTGCTAAGAACCCTTACGTCTCGTTGAGAGACATAAGAAGTATGTGCAGCTTGATCTGTGAAGACCATAAGCTTAAAGCTATAGACGAGATAGAAGAGTATGTACAAGACCTTGCAGACAGAGACATAGTTGATATTAAATCGCTTACTTCTATAGGAATAAGTAGAGTCCCAATGGAAGATTTGGAAAAATTTCTTGAAGGTTTGATGGAAAGGATAAGAATCGATGTCAACGATAAATGAAGATGAAAAGTCACACCACAAGAAAATAGAGACTGGTTTGGGAAGTAAAGGCAGACTTAGAATTCTTAAGGAGCTTGCAAAAAATCCTAATAAATTGCTAACAAAGTACGCTCTTGAAAGAAAGACTGGTCTAAAACCAATAGATGTGAGGGCAGGCCTAAAGAGCCTTTTAGAGATAGGGTGGGTTGTAAAGCATAATTATAGAATCGTGAAGTATCAGCTTAATATTGAAGATGAGACGATAAAACAGACTGTCGAATACTTTCGTAAGATCAGATACATATAAATCTACTTTGCAATTTTTTCTTGAAGTTCTTTTTATCTTCTTATTATAAGAGGTCAAAAATGTCTAATCAAGTTTTAATTATATCAAATATCTAATTGGATTATCAGCTGACCCCCCTCCCCCCCTTACAGTACGTTGATCGATAAATACACTAAATGTTCATCATTATTTTGGAGGTATAAGATTGAGCGAATCAGTTCTCGATCTGAGTCTGCAGGATCTTCCTAAGATAGGAGCTGAGACCGAGAAGAAGCTCGTCAATGCGGGTATAGAGTCGGTTTTAGATCTCGCTACCGCTCTACCAAA
>JAKLZG010000025.1 GCA_024256165.1 Candidatus Methylarchaceae archaeon HK02M2 | reverse complement strand
CACGACCATCGGAATTCAAAATGTATTTATGGGGTTGAGTCGAACCAATCGTAACTAAGATTAAACCATTGTCAAACATCCAATCATATAGTAATGACTTATCATGAGAAGAGTTATCCCTTACATGACCATCTTTATCTGGATCTAGAACTACTGCTGGCAAAGCATCATGAACTTCTTTCTCTAGCCAGTCCATTAATGGATCGAAGAATATTACTATTGATGATACTTGATCCCTCGCAATACTTCCGAGATCGGAACAGTTAATCTTTTGTATAGGGATGCCATACTTCAACGCCAATTCAGTAAACGCAGATGCCCTATCTATGCTTGATGGTGCCATAAATACTGTATCGTATAAGACATATATCGGTCTATTCCATGCATAAAATGATTTGTATGTAAATAGGATTATATGAATCCAGTCAGTCGCAATAGACTCTATTTTATAGGGAAAGCTGATGAACTTCAGATCACCTATTTCTTGAAGTGTACCGTTTCCAATTTCAATTATGATTTTTGGTTCTATCACTGGTGATTTAGCTTGAATGTAACCATGGACATCAGGGTAAGCGTAAACATCAATGATGTATTCCTCCTCAGGAAGCCAATGGTAGCTTATAGAGACATTTGTATCCTCACCCTTTTTTAATATGATCTTTTCAGGCGACCATGTGAGAATTGGTGTATCATTTATACAAAGTTGCTGAAACTCGATATCTTTATCACCTCTATTCTCAATCTCGATCTCTATGACTCTTTGTTCTAGTTTCAATACAAAGTCAGGATCAGAGATGAAAAGTTTAGATGTAGGTTGCTGAGGTAAAAAGACGAAAAAGGAGGCTAGAAATATAAGCATCAATACGATTATAACAGAATACTTCATCTTCCTATTCATATTTCGATCTCATCTACTGGAACCTAAATATATTCTTTTAATGGTATAAAATTAATAGCCATGATAATTTAAGGTGATTGGCATTTGAATAGAAAGATCATTCTAATAGATTTATTGATACTTGCTTTTATATCGATACTCTCTCTTCAAAACATTCTATTCTCTTCTGGGATGGTCTTCCATGGTGACCTAGTTTTTCCTACTTCACAGCAACAGATCTTTGATCAAGTTTATAGGTACTCATACGTCTGGGACGCCTACCCAACGCTTGGTCGTGATAATATAATCTCTCTGCAACTAGCTGGTTTTTGGGTTATCTCTGCCATTATGGCTATTGTGTTTAGTCCTGAATTAATAGAAAAAATTTGGCTCATCTCTATCCCTTTACTATCATCATGTTCAATGTACTATTTAACGAGAAAGGTGTGCAAATGTGGAAGACTAGTAGGTCTCATCTCAGCATTAATCTATACATATAATCCCTTTGTTGTTGACAGAATTCTATCGGGTCATCTAAACTTACTTTTGGGGTACTCTTTAACTCCTTTGATCTTTACATTATTTCTTTTTGCTATGGAAAGATTTAGCATCCAAAGAGCTATCCTAACGGGGCTTGTGTTTTCTCTTCTTATGTCATTGATAGGCTATCCTCACCAAGCGTTACTTCTTCTTATTCTTATGATTGCTTATACTTTATATCACTCTTCTCCATGGAAACGTGGTCGACTCATTTCAACATTAAAGAATTTTAGAGTATTGGTGATTATACTAATAATGATTTTACCATTTCTACTCGTTACAATCGGAGAATTTACCTTTGGTACTACTCGTCTTGATTTCTCAATAGAAGAGATAAATTACTTTAGCCGCTACTCCTCCTTTTTAAACGTAACAAGATTATCTGGGTATGGACTTGGCTTTGCAGAAGATGCGGCTTTGAACTACCCCTTACTTTCACAGATTATGAACCCCACGATTTTATGGCTTACCTCCGGATATCTGATAGCTCTCATATCATTCATTACACCTATCTTTTTGAGAAGGGATAAGGAGACAATATTTTGGGCTTTGGTTGCCTTAGTATCGTTGATCTTTGCACAAGGGACTCATGGATCTTTTGAAAGCTTTTCATTTTGGCTCTATTATAATGTTCCTGGTTTCCTTGCTTTTAGAGACCCGACGAAGTTCTTAGCGATCACTTCTTTTTCCTATTCAATTCTTATTGGATTTGGTTTAAAGTCGTTGATTCCAATTATAAAAGAACGATTGCCAAAAAATCTTGGAAAACAATCTAAAATGTTTGTAATTGTAACGGTAATAATATTAATTTTAGTGACCCCGATGATGCCGATTTCTTATGGTAACTTTGGGGGTCTCCGAACAATACAAACTCCAGAATATTATGATTCCGTCAATACTTGGCTTTCAGATCAGTCAGATGACTTTCGAGTTCTCTGGATTCCACCCTGGTTCCCAGTCGTATCGTACAACTGGACGAATGCTTATGCGATCGACCCAATCCTTTTTTATACTTCTGGGCGCCCTATCTTGAGCCATTCTGATAAGATAATGCCCTCAAACTCTTTCCAAAATTTTCTTTATAATGTGATGGTGAAGGGGAGTACCAATCGGTTGGGTCAGATATTATCCTTAGCAAATGTCCGATATACATTAGTTAGGATGGATCAAAAAACAGATGATTGGACCTACTTCCTTGAATCTCTACAAAATCAGAGTGATATTTCTTACTTAAGAGACGATGCCCCAATTTCTATATATGAGAATCAGAATGTAGGAGCTAATTTTTTTGCTACTTCAAAGAGTATGTTTGTAGTTGGTGGAATGGATTCCTTAGTATCTCTTAGTTACCTTTCTGACACAGTACTCCGAGATTGGCTTGTGATTTTTGGTTATCAAATGGACATTGAAGAGTTACAGCATCAGATCGATTTATCGAGCCTAATTGTTTTCAAAGACAGTGAAATATCCGATCTTTCCCTAATACTTCTTCCTAAAAAATACCGAATTGATACAAATCCATACGCTGCACAAAGTATATCGGTGAACTCTACATGGGTAAGAAGTGGCTGGAGTTGGGTACCTGATTCCATTGGGTATAATGTCTTTCTTATAGACGATCTAAGGTTCTACCTATCTGAGTTTAGTTTAGAAGGAGATTTCGTTTTTACTAGAGCTAACGCTACATTATCAATTCCTTTTTCAACCGATGTAAGCGGAATCTTTGATATATGGATACGGGTTTTTTATAGGAACGATGCTGGCTCACTTACAGTTTTGATAGATGATTTGAACATGACTTCGCAAGGACCCGCAACTATTGAACCTAAAACTCAAGAAGGAATTTATGGTAGCTACTCGGGCTTCAAATGGATTAAATTGACAACCCAACCAATTTTCTTAGGGAAAGGCTCCCATAATTTAAAAATAATAAACGAAAATGGTTTAAGTGCTATAGATGATATCGTAGTTGCACCTCCTAGCGAGATTGAGAAGGCCTTTGAAACCGTAACTGATCTTTTTAAAGAGAAAGAGTTCATTTACCTTATTGAAGCAGAAAAGACATTCTCATCTATTGAGGATGAATGGAATGTGTATCCCTACTATACTCCAGAGGCAAGCATGGGTGGAGTTATCATGACTTATGACCCTCGATTGGAAGACTGTCTATGTAATAGACCACTATCAGTTAGCAAAAAGCTTTATATTCCAAATGATGGAGATTACGCCCTTTCTTTAAGAGTTTGTGGAGGGGAACGGGAGATAGATAGTTATATTAGACTACATCTTGATGATGAGTTGATTTTTAACCTCTCTTCTATTCCTAAAAATTTTACTTTAATTGACGTTGATTTAAGGAATCTTGCAAAAGGTGAACATGAACTTATAATTAAAGGGTTCGGAGAAGTAATATTGGATCAACTTGTTCTATACAGATTGCCTGATGATGAAGAACAAAACTTATACTCTATCTTATCGGTAGATTCCCTTCCTAATGTTACTTTTAAAATGATAAACCCGGCATGTTACATAATTAATTCTACAAACGAAGAACCATTTTTTCTAATTTTTAGCGAATCATATAATCCCTTTTGGACTCTAACTGGAGGAGAGGAAGAAATAAAGAGTGTTATCGGCTATTCATTTATTAATAGCTTTTATATATCTCACAATGGAACTTACCAAATAAATGTAGAGTTCACCCCTCAAAAAATTATGTATGTAAACTATGCGATTTCTTTATTTACAATAATCGTTGGAATCGGTTATTTACTCTTTATAACTTTTCAATCTAAGTTGAAACGACAAAAAGTTGATGATCAATCTTCAATTAAGATTGTAAATTAAAGAATTCACTAAATTTTAGATAAAACCGAGTTTAATATATCTAAATGAACTTTCCAATCGAAGTTTTTCATTACATTTTGCATAGCTTGTTTCCCTAATCTTTTTCTCTCATCTTCGTTAGTTAATAGGTAGATAATTTTTTCAACAAAATCCTTAAGATCGTAAGGACGACATAGATAACCATTCCGACTATTTTCGATATATTCAGTTGTGCCAGAATCATCGTCCCATGCGACTACTGGTAAGCCACATGCCATTGCTTCAATAGGGCTGATACCAAAAGCCTCCTTAACAGAAGTTGATATGTATACTTTCGTTGATTTATAAAGTAATGGTAAATCTTTCCTATCAAGGTTCGTTATCCATCTAACTGATTTGTCGTCACTATTGGCAACATTCATTTTTTGAAACAATACTTGCGTCCATTTATTATAATGGGGGATTTCAGTTTTTATCACCAATTGGACATTTTTAATTTTCTTTTTTACTAATTTTAAAATTTGAATGGCCCAATCAAACTTTTTCTGAGGTGTCATTCGAGCTACCAAAATTATTGCATTATCACCTAATCCATGTAGCTTTTTAAAATTATCAAGACTCGGATCATCAACTAGATTTTGAAAAGAGGATGTGTCAACACCTGGCCGACATATCTGGGCCTCGCGATTATATATAGATCGAATCTGTCGCGCTACATATTGACTATTTGTAAGTAGAGCATCGGCATACATGATTGCCCTTCTGTCAGCCCCTTTGAGCCATTGGTTGATCCCTGGACTTTTTGATAATATTTCGATAGTAAACCTACTCCCATTATGGGCCCATTTCAAGGGCTTTTTATCTACTTCCAATGGATAAAGGAATAAAGGTAGATGGTGAACATAAACGATATAAGGTATCCCAAACTTCTTTTTTACCTCATATGCTACCAAGGGTCCAGGATGATGGTGAGAAAGAATATAATTGTAGCCTCGCAATTTCTTAGCAATCTTAGATATCCCTATCACGTTAGATGATATATTAAGTAGTAAACGACAAAAAGGTGATGGAATTTCCATCCCATAACATTGAACATTTGTATCAGAAAACTTCTCATTAGAAGAGGTAGACGTGAAGCACGTGACGTTGTGCCCCAACCCCTTTAACCCCTTTACTTGATTAATGATTACCCGCTCAGCACCCCCAAATTCGGAAAAGGAGCTATGGGTGAGAGCAATATTGTACATATTATGCCATCAAAAATGGATCATTGTTTAAAAGAGTTATGATATATAACGTAAGGAGGTTATAAAAAATGATCCTGATCTACAATAATATCTAGAATTTAAAGATGTTAAGATTCGAATTATTAACTTAACCAGTTCTGCCCTGGTCTTCTTTCCAAAAAGAATCTTTTTATAAATTTCTTTCTATTCCCACTTTTTGGTATAGGAGCAATTTTTTTTCTGGCCTCTAACTTCGGAGTCGCACTCCTAACTTTACCTGCCTTTGTCAGTGATCCGTGAGTAGGCATATATACACCTTTTAATAATATGAAAAGGCTCTAATATATTCTTTTACTCTATCATGGTAACCATTCCAGAATGATCCCTTCTGAATAAACCCAATTCATCAATAATTTCTTCGAGTTTTTTAGAATCAAATATCGGGCCATCTTTACATACGCGATATCTACCAATACAACAACTGCCACAAATACCAATACCACACTTCATTATCCTTTCGAGGCTAGCTTGAATTGGTACACTAAATTTTTGGGCAATCTCAAAGACCTTCTTTATCATCAATTCTGGACCACACGTATAGATTATGTCTATGTACTTTTTCTTTAAAATTGACTCCATTACATCGGTTGCCAAGCCTTTGATCCCATAACTCCCATCCTCAGAAGTTATTATAATCTCACTATTATTCTTGAGAAGGGTTTTCCTCGCTCTATCTACAAGAACAAACTCGGATAAAGTCTTACCTCCAATTATTATGTTGATTGAAGCAAATTTTTGCGTTAGAATTTCAGCGAGTGGCAGTAAAGGAGCAAGTCCCGTCCCAGCACCTACGATCATCACATCTCCAAAAATAGGTGTAAAAGGCATCCCATAAGGTCCTCTTATACCCAGAATGTTCTTAACTTTCATATCAAATAGAGCTTTGGAGGCTTCTCCTACCTTCCTTACAGTAAAACCAGCTAAACTTTGATCTCCCATCATAGAGATACTCATGGGGATTTCATCCACCCCTGGTATCCATACCATAACGAATTGACCAGGCTTCGCCTTGGAGCATAAATCATCCCTAAATATTAGGGATCGTACAGTCTCAGACTCTTCTTTTATATCTAATACTTGCACAATCCTAGGTTTATTAGAAGCTATGGGCAAAACCAACTATTTCTTTCACACTTCTTTTCCCTTTCAAAATTAAATAATCCTTTATACCTTGTTTTATCTTCTCGAACACACTCAATCCCTCGTAAGCAATCCCTGTACCTATCTGTATGGCTGTAGCACCAGCTAGAAAGAACTCGATAGCATCTTGCCAATTGATTATACCTCCACAACCTACTATCGGGATTTCTACATTCTGATAAATTTCATAAACACATCTTAAAGCTATAGGCTTGATAGCAGGTCCTGATAACCCCCCTATCTTATTTGCCAGAATTGGTCTGCCAGTCTCTATATCTATAGCCATAGCCTTAAGAGTGTTGACGACTGTAAGGGCGTCTGCTCCAGCATTTTCAGCTAATTTCGCTATTTGAACTATATCAGTCGTATTTTGAGAGAGCTTTACGAATAAAGGCTTACGAGTTTTTGCTTTTACTGCCATTATTAACTGTTTGACTAGATCCGAATTTTGACAGACTTCAGCACCAAAACCTTCAACATGAGGACAAGATATGTTCAGCTCATAAGCTTTTACCTTTAAATCTTCAAGAAGAGATATCATTTCTGTAAATTCGTAAGTTTCAGCCCCGAAAAGGCTTACAATTAATGGTAGATCATTTATTTTTGACCGAGATAACTCTTTATAGACTTCCTTTATACCTGGGTTCGAAAGTCCTATTGCATTCAAGTACCCACCATAGACTTCTACTAAAGTTGGATTATTATATCCCATGCGTTTCACATAACCAATGGATTTTGTAACCACAGCTCCTGCCCCAGTTTCAAATATACGCCTCAGAAGTTTTATAGAAGTCCCGAAAATACCTGATGCTAGCATTAATGGGCTTTTCATCTTAAAACCCGATATCTCTATGGATAAATCTGGCACTTGCATAGATCACACTTAAAAAAATCAAATTAATACTTTTAACTTAAGGTTTTGTCTAATTACAATTGGAAAGGATTTTAAGGAGATAGAAGAATTTTAAATTGCCGGGTTAAATTTGCCGGGATCGTGATTGAGAAAATCATAATTCTCACACCTCGCAGGCAGAGTGGACGAATGCGCAGGCCTTGAGACTATCGAACGAAAGTCTGTGACCCTTCGGGGTCTCGTGGGTTCGAATCCCACTCCCGGCGCTTGAACTCTATTTGTTATAATAGGAAAGATATATAAAAAAACAGGAAATTAGCTATGATAGTGCCGAGATGAGTGGTCAACTATCTAAAGACGTTTTTACCCTTCAAGCCAAAAATAATGTATTTAATCTACTTTATAAACGACATCATTAGGCCGAACTCTATCCTCAACTTTTAGACCGATAAGCTTTCCAGCCTCTGCAAAAGAAATATTTTCATGTTCTATCTGCATAGATTCCACGATTTGTTCAATATTTGTTGTACTCCCTGTTATCAAAATTTTATCCCCAATTTTTATGGGTGCTTTTAATTCAATAACAGTGACTCCTATCTTAGGGTAATAATGAATAACCTTACCTACTTCCTCCATCTAATCAACCTAATAATAATATAAATTAAATAACTATTAATTTTTTTCTTTAGAAAAGATTTATGTAAATAATTTTTATGATTAAGTATTATAATAATTATCCAATTCCTAAATATTTTGCAAGTCTTATTGCATTCTCATTATCATTTTCTGTCAATTTCCCATCCTGAAATTTCTCTCCAAAGTACAGATAATCTGCTATATAGCGTCTATCTCCTACCGTTGAAAATATCAACTTTGAATGTTCAAGATCCTTGCTATGAGCTACATTCGTCAAAATAATTGCCCGATCAATTTTACCATATTCTATAACTTCTATAGTATCTTCAATATCTTGCTTCGTAAGGTGGTCTTTTTTAGTTAACTTCACACTTACTATAATCCTCTTGCCATTGTTTTCCTCCAGATAAATATCTGCTAAGCGGTAGCTCTTCGATCCATCCGGAGTATCAATCCTTTTCGAAGCTCTATGAGCATAGAATATGATATCTTCCATGAATAAGTAATGCCCTAAGTCTCGAATTGCTCTAGTTAGATACTCCGATATATCCTCATTATTTTTCATTTTTGTCCTTAGAATTCTTAGATAATCAGGGATAGGAATGTGCATTATACTGTCTCTTAGTACTGTCGCAGGCCGAATTCTACTTATCGCTTCAACAAAATGCTCTTCGCTCAGTTTTCCACTCCCCTTAGCAAGCTCTAGAGCTTCTCTCATCAAAGCTAGAATGTCTCGAATTTCATTTATGCCTAACTCCCTGTAAACGTACTTTATTAAGTACTTGAGTGATTTATCATCTTCTTCTGTAATGGCAGCGTTATAGTACTTCAGATATGCTTTGATTATGTCCCAAATTTCTTCTGGATCGTTTGGTTGTGATAAAGAGTACGTAAATGTTGCTTTTCGAAGACGATCGGCAAGTGAGGGGTCAATTTCTCCTATCTCTATATCTGCTTCTGACCTTAATATAGTCATTAAGATCACCCCTGGAAGCTTCTCGTTTATGATGGCTTTTAATCCATCCAATAAAGGTTTGGAAGCTGAGATTTCATCTATCTCAATCAACAAAACTCTTCTAGCAATACAAGATATGTTTGTAAGCCCTTTTAATTTATTTAAGGCTTCATTAAAATCATTTACTTCTAAAAACCAATCCATTCTTTCAGTTAATATGTTATAAGCTGAGTTATAGACTACATTATTCACGAGTTCAGGCAAGGCTTTTTTTAGAAAAGAAAAGTTGGCGCCCCGTCTTTTGTCAATGATATCTATTGCTATTCCTTTTGGTTTTCTTCTGAATATCTTATCAAGTATGCCAATTTTTAATGTTTTTATGGCATCTTTGTTACCTTCTTCAGCCCTATCAGCTAGTTTTAAAATTAGAGTGCTTCGTAACTTTTCAAAGAAAGTAATGTCCAAACTTTTCACAATAGCTAAATAAACATGCTGAAGATCTTTTGGTTCGATTCTCGTAAGATCCAAATAGATGCATTTGTACTCATCTTTCAATGTTTCCATGTGTAGAGCTATATGTGTCTTTCCTGTTCCTAGAGGCCCAACGACGTTTACGATACTAAAACCTTGCCCCTCCCTAATCAATGTTTCTTTTAATTCATCAATACAAGTAATAATTCCTTTCTTTACTTCCTTCCACCTTCTACCACCTAGAACTTTGGCAGCCTTTAGGCTTGGAGTCGGTACATGAGAAAATGGATTAATATTAAGTCCGTATGGATATTCAATGATCATATGCTCAAGTTGAAGCAACTTGAAGATGATATCTCTGGGTTACTTCTAATCTATAAAGCTCAATAAATTTCAACAATTTGGTTAAGATCAAGAAATATTTTTTAGTCTACATGTTGTTGATTAGGGGAACAAGATCTATTTTCTATCAAAATATATATTTTTTCCTCTAGCTGATATCGGAATACCAATGATTACGTTAGCTCCTTTCAGCATCTTTAGCCTTCTAGCTGCTACACCGACACGATACATAATCCTGTTATCTATATTTAGAATGCTTGCAGTTTTAGCTGCAGATCCTAATGCTATTCCTAGATCGAGGATTTTAAATATACATGATGGCCCATCGAAGTCTTGTCCAAATCTCCTCCGAGCACTCTTAAACTCTTCACAGTTGTTGTAGCCACATGCACCACAATCAAACCCAGAAGTCTTGTTTGACCAAACTCCTATAAGAAATACAGCAACCGAATCCCTAACATTTTGCGCATCACGTTTAAAGCCAGATATATTTCTCTCATCGGCTATCTTATTCATATCATCTGCCAAAGCATTTTTTTCACCTTCTAAGACTATCGCAGTAATGATATCATCTGCTCCTTTGGTTTTAGGAGCTGTTCTCGCTGCGATAGCCATGAGCTTCGAAGCGATTAGTATGCCTTCTGTTTCACCTTCAGCATCTTCAAAGATAGGCATAACCATCACACCAATACTAAGACGAGATTACCACATATATAACTCATAGGGATTATTTGTGTAAGTAAATATCTTATCAATATTTCTAAATGAGTATAATATTAAATAAATAGTGATTGAGAGGAAGATACTGCTTATCTACTCTCTTAGTATTGACTTATGAATGATGAACAGTCCTTCTTTTATAGACTACCAAATTCTATTGTTGCATCTACGAACGCCTTTATATGATCTGTAGGTGTTTCTAGCCAAAAGTCACATCCTGGGGCAACCATGTCAACACCATCGTCAATTGCCTTCTTCACGAATTCCTTAATCCTTTCCACAGGTCCAAAGTGTACCACTCCATGAGCTGGAATGTTACCTAATAATGCTGCTTTAGGGTTTACCTCCCCCACTTTCTCCTTTGCTTCTTTGATAGGCGTTCTTTCGTCTACAGCAATCGCTTTGGCTCCACTTTCAACCATTTTATCGGCAATCATTTCAGCAGATCCGCATATATTGAGTATAATAGGTATTTTTACAGATTTGATTATCTCCTTTAGGTAAGGCTTGATAAACACATCAAATTGTTTTGGTGATAAATTATCTGTCGAACCGCCCATCTCATGAAATGTTATAACATCGGCACCAGCATCTGCATAAAGTCCAACAAGCTCTTTATAAAATCCCATCGACACTTTTAAAAATTCATGAACTTTATCTGGCGCTTTTCTAATTGACTTTAAGAAAACGATGCTATCTACTACGTAACTACTTATACTTGTAAATGGAGGAACTATGTAGGCATTTACTGGAACTTTTCCCTCAAATTCTTCCTTTAAGATTTTGATGGCTCCAGTAATTGCGGGTACTCTACCTGTCGCTGAGATATCTTTAGGTATTTTAATGTCTGAAACATCCTTAGCATGAAACTCCCTTATAGATGGCCACTTTATTGTATCTTCATGGTAATTTATAGTAGCTCCCATCAGCTCCGCTTCAACCGTCATATCGAATGGCACTGATACATTATCAAGACCACATTGTCTATGCGCTGCAGAGCCGAGTTTGGCCATCTTTTCAGGATCTTTATGAGCTTGAGGCCAGGTTGCATCATATGACTTCATGAAATCTATTGTAGCTACACTTACGGAGTTTACACAAGGGATTCTATCAACATCTTTGTTTCCATTTAGTACTTCTATAAATCTATCATATGAATTCATTTCCATCATAGGACGTTTTTTAGCTGTACTATTTTAAGGTATCCCAGAAATAGTGATTAGCGGAAGGTTTGATAATTTGAAGATTCAGTTTATATTATATTAATATAATATGGTGATGATATATATATACATATTTGAATTGGAGGGTTTTATAGCGGTTAAAAATTGTTTTGTAAAGTATTGTTTGACGAGTTTTTAACTAATGTTTCTCTTCAAATATTTGAAGAAATTTAAAATAATATTTCTAATTATATCCTATTTTAAATAGTAAACCTAATATATAACTTTACATCCCCCCAAAGATGATGGCAATGAGCAAAAAAGAGGAAATTCTGAATAAATTTACTGAAGCTTCCACTGAAAGCGACGAAGATAAGATCGAAGAGGCAATGAATGAAGCAAAAGAACTAGGAGATGCTCAACTAATCGCCCATATAAAACTCATTAGAGGCGTTGATATTGGAGACGAAGAGATGTGTGAAGAGGCAGCAAAAGAGGCAGTAGAAGCAGGCATGGAACCTTACTTAGCTATAATAGATGGTTTGGCTAAAGGGATGGAGATAGTCGGGGATAAATATGAATGTAAGGAGTACTTCCTACCTGAAGTACTTATGTCGGCTGATGCAATGTATAAAGGACTGGATTATTTACTTCCACTTATTCCTAAGGAAGAAAAGGGATCTAAAGGAAAGATAATTATGGGCGTAGTCGAAGGAGATGTCCATGATATAGGCAAGAATATAGTCAAGGCGATGCTAACAGCTACAGGGTATGAACTTGTAGACTTGGGAAGAGATGTTCCAACAGATGAATTCATCGACAAAGCTAAGGCAGAAGGCGCGCAGGTGATCGCTATGTCTACTCTGATGACACCTACATTAATGTCTATGAAGTCTGTTGAAGATAAATTGACCAAAGAGGGAATGAAGGATGAAGTCAAGACAATCATTGGTGGTGGTTCAGTTACTGATGAGTGGAGAGCAAAGATAGGATCAGATGCTTACGGAAAAGATGCAATGGAAGCAGTTGACAAAGTAAAGATGCTGATCGATCAGATCATGGTCGCTGTCAGAAAGATGAAAGAGACAAAAGAACAATAGTAAATTCGGAAGCAATGAACCCAGAAGTTTAGAAAAGATACCAATTCTAATGGAGAATTGACTACTTATTTTTTTTTACTCTATTTAACATTATGATTTTTAATTAGAAATTGACCATAAATCAAATAATAAAAGGATGAAACCATTTGTACTTATCTTCTAGGATTTGAAAAAGCCCGCCATTATAAGCTCGTAACTCATCCGAAAAGGTTTTTAAGATATATATTTTAACTCACATTGATAGAATTGAACTCATATGAGCGAATAATGGCTCTCCTCGAGGGAAGGAGACAAGAGGTCGACCGAATACCTGCTTTATGCGCTGCTCGAACATATATAAAGGATGCCATGGAGAAATACGATGCATATTGGCCAGAATCTCATAAAGATCCTGATAAAATGGCTAAATTGGCTGCAGGAGTATATCGACTTACAGGTAATGAGAACATATCCGTTCCTTTTGAGATGACCTTAGAAGCTGAAGCTATAGGTGCTCCTATAGATTTCTTTGAAGGCAGAGGAAAAGAAGTCAAGTGGGTTAATGTCAAGGATTTCATTGCCGAAGAAGTATCCGATATGAAATTGCCTGAAGATCCTTCAAAAGCCGGAAGAATCCCAGTTTTATGTGAGGCAATAAGAATATTAAAGAAAGAATTTGAAGGAAAAGTTCCAGTAATGGGTATCCTAAATGCTCCTTTTACAAGTATAAGTAGCTATATAGTAGAACCTACCCAGTTCTTAAAGTGGATTCGAACAAAACCTGAGAAAGTCAAAGAGTTCGTAGATGCTGCTACAGATACTTATGCTGGTTTTGCAAATGCTTTTAAGGATGCGGGTGCTGATGTGATAGTTATCACTGAAGAGGGTGTCTCTCTTGATAATATTTCCCCGAAAGCGTTCGACAGGATTATCAAGCCGTACCTTTCGAAACTGATTGGGCTTATAGAGCCACCTATAATCCTTCATACTTGTGGACAGCTAATCAGTAGAGAAAAACCTGACATAGAAACTATGAGTGGATTGTTAGAATGTGGAGGCAACGCTCTTAGTATTGAGGAGAGAACTCCATTAGAGATAGCTATAGAGATAAGAGATAAAATCAAGCCAGATCTTCCGATAGGTGGTAATATAAACGCATTTACAGTTATATTTGAAGGGCCCATTGAGAAGATAAGAGACTCTGTAAAACAAGTTATTGAAAAGCATGTAGATATGGTGATGCCTGGATGTGACTATTGGCTAGAAACTCCGTCAGAGCATATAAAGGCGTTCGTAGATGCAACCATAGAATTCGGGACTCCACCTTATTGGAAAAAGTAAAAACAATAAGAAGCAATAAAAGTAATAATTACCTTAGTACTACTAAGGCACTCTTTTTTTTATCCTTACTTTTAATATGGTCATGTTTTTATATAATTAATGAAAATTTTATTTATAATTATTAAACATCTTTTACAAATTATATAAAAAGTTTAGCGAAACCTTTATCTAAGGTACAACTGGAAGCTTTTTTGATTCGAATTGACTTCAGATACAGAAAAATTTGAAGTAATTTTCCTTCCACATGGAAGACGTGATACATTCAAATCCGGAACCAGATTATTAGACGCATCCCAAGCATTGGCGATTGACCTTGCTTCAGACTGTGGAGGAAAGGGTACATGTGGTAAATGTAAAGTCAGAATCGATGAAGGTTATGACTCGCTTGGTAAGATCAAACCTTCAGAGGAAAAACACTTGACAAAAGACATGATCGATAAAGGCTACAGATTAGCTTGCTTGGCCAAGATACGGGCACCTTTGAAAGTATATGTCCCTGAAATAAGCAGAGTAGGAAAGCAGAGGCTACAGACCGAGGGACTTGAGGTACCTGTAACTGCTAATCCTTTCGTTAGAAAATATTTCGTAAAGATACCAGTACCTAGCTTGCATGATATAAGGGCAGACGAAGATCGACTTTTAGATACACTAAAGGAGCAACATAACCTTGATCCGAATACTCTAGTAATGGAATTCGATATAGCAAATGATTTCCCTAACATTGCGAGAGAAGCAGAATGGCAGATAACAGCTACAGTATTGAAAGAAAATAATGCCAATTACAAAATTATTGCAATCGAACCCGGAGATACTTCTAACAGGTGCTTCGGTTTTGCCTGCGATATAGGAAGTACAAAACTTGCAGGCTTCCTAATTGACTTGAACACAGGCAAAGTTCAATCGGTAGGTTCAAGGATGAACCCTCAGACACCTATGGGCGAAGACGTACTTTCAAGGATAACCTCCGTTATGATGGGTGGTAAGGAAGCTCAAGATAGAATCCACAATCTTGTTGTAGGCGGAATCAACGAGATTATTGAAGAGTGTTGCGAAAAGGCCAAGGTAAGCACCAATGAAATCTACGAACTTTGCTTCGTCGGTAATACAGCTATGCAAATGCTCTTCCTTAGACTATGGCCTCAATACACTGCTTTCTCTCCATACCCGCCTGTGCTAAGGCGTGGGGTCAACGTACCTGCACCTAAAATAGATCTGAAATCTAATCCACATGGGAACTGTTACTTTGTGCCAGTTATAGGAGGCTTCGTGGGTGCAGACCAAATAGCTGTCATACAAGCTACTCGGATGTTAGAGCGAGACGAAATCACTATGGATGTAGATATAGGCACCAATACTGAAATCGCACTTGGAAACAAAGACTTAGTGATGTCTGATTCTTGTGCATCAGGTCCAGCCTTTGAGGGGATGGAGATCAAGTTCGGCATGAGGGCTGCAACTGGTGCTATAGAGGCAGTATCCATTAACCCGTCTGGCTTAGAGCTTATAATAAGGACCATTGAAGATCAGCCTGCAGTCGGGATCTGTGGATCTGCACTTATCGATATTCCAGCAGAACTATTAAAATCTGGGTTAATAGATCTTAAAGGTAAGTTCGTCTCTAAGATGGCTAAGCAGACCGAAAGATTAAGGAAAGGACCAGAAGGGTGGGAATATATGATAGCTTCGAAAGAAGAATCTGCTACTGAGCATGACATAGTGATAACACAAGGGGATGTAAGAGAATTACAGAAGGCAAAGGCAGCTATGCATACTGGAGCTGAACTCATGTTGAGAAGGATGGGCATGACCGAGAAGGATATAACAAAATTATGGCTAGCTGGTGCATTTGGTAACTATATCAACCCTGAAAACGCTAGGACCATAGGAATGTATCCAGAGCTACCTACTGAAAAATATGTATTCGTAGGAAACGCTGCTGGAACCGGTGCAAGAATGTCATTAATATCACAAGAAGAGAGGGAATATGTTGAAAAGATATCCAAAACAGTTGTGTATTATGAGCTAGCTACCGATGAACAATTCCAAAGTGAATACGCATTGGCAAACTATTTCCCATACAAGAATCTTGACAAGTATCCTCTCACAAAAGACCTACTACTAAGACTTGGCCGTATAGACGAAAATGGAAAATTCATCTACCCAGAGTAAAATTCAAATAGGCACGCCAAATTCGAATAATCGTGCCACCCACACTTTTTGTTTTTATTTATTTTTTATTTGATCAGCTATCCTAACCGCCAAATTTGCGACTTCAATTGCTGTCTTTTCAAGCAATGTTATCATTGGCTCCTTACCCCAGTCTCCTTTGTGGTAAATTACATCCGGTACTGTAACTACTTTCTTTAAAGCTTGTTCTACACCCCAAATTATGCTCATACCCTCCTTTCTCTTTACATTAAGAGGTTCATTTTTTCTGTCATAGGAAGATACTTTCAATCTGAGATCTTTACAAACTTCGATGATTTCCTTTGAGTATTTAATATTTAAGCCGGATCTTATCATTCTATTATACCTCATTACAGTCAAGATTGTTCTTGCAACATGTGATGAAGCGCCAAACTCGGGACACGACGATGCTTTCACCCTTCTCCAAATTTTAACGAAACGACCTGGTATAGCTGCTACATCCGTTATGTCATCTGCCATAGGCAGAGCCATTACTAAATTTGTTTGAGACTCCGGAATAAGATACGAAAATTCTGGATGAGATTCCAAGATCGTCACAGCTTCTTTAATATTCTTTATAACATTATATTTCTCAGCTTCATTATACAAATGAGCCATAGGATTGACAGGCCCAAAACCGTGACCTATTGCATGTCCAAACTTTATAGCCATGTTTGTAAACTCCTTTGCAACCCTTACTGCTTCTATTACGTTCTTTCCTTTTGCTAATTCTGCTGTGATAGCTGAGGCAAAAGTACAACCCGCGCCATGTGTCGTCTTAGTTTTTAATCTATTTGTCTCAAATATCTTAAAATCTCCTTCGAAATAAAGAAGGTCGTAAGCCTTCTCATCAGAGAATGCATGTCCTCCCTTTATCACTACCGCCTTAGGTCCTAGTTCTGCAATCTTTTTTGCAGCCTCTTTTGCATCTTCAATCATCTTGATCTTAATATCTGATATTCTTTCTGCTTCGATAGAGTTAGGCGTCACAATAGTTGCCAATGGGAAAAGGGTTTTAATCAAAGTGTTCTTGGCATCTCGTTCAATAAGATGTACCCCACTTTTCGACATCATAACAGGGTCTACTACTGTTGGAACATTATATTTTCTTATCTTTTCAGATACGACTTCAATTATCTCCTTTGTATGAAGCATACCTGTTTTTACTACGTCTACGCCTATATCGCTGAAGAGAGCTTCTATCTGTACTTTAATCACATCTACTGGTACATCATGGATAGCTGTGAGTTTGACTGTATTTTGTGCAGTAACTGTCGTTATTACTGTCATGCCGTAAACGCCTAAGGCTGTGAAAGTCATAAGATCTGCTTGTATACCCGCTCCACAATCAGGGTCAGATCCAGCTATACTAAGAACTTTGGAAACCATTTAAATCGACTAAGATAGTTTGAAACTTCATTGATAAAACATTTTATATTTGATTACAGAACTTTAAAATTTCTAAAGAAAACTTTATTTCATTATACTTAACTTAAAACAATATGCCAAAGTGGATCTTTATTACTGGAGGCGTAATGTCAGGCTTAGGTAAAGGTATTGTTACTGCCTCAATAGCGAGGCTTCTCATGATGACAGGGTTAAATGTTTCAGCTGTTAAAATCGATCCTTATTTAAACGTGGATGCTGGCACTTTAAATCCTATTGCTCATGGAGAGGTATTTGTATGCGATGATGGTTCTGAGTGTGATATGGATATAGGTAATTATGAGAGATTTCTTGATAAAAGTTTAACACGCTACCATAATATCACGAGTGGTCAAGTTTACCAACATGTTATAAAAGATGAAAGAAAGGGCAACTATCTGGGTCAATGTGTCCAAATGATCCCTCATTTAACTAATGAAATAAAGCGTCGTATAAGATTCGTTGCCGAGATTGATGACGCTGATTGCGTTGTTATAGAATGTGGTGGGACTGTAGGCGATATAGAGAGCCTCCCATTCTTGGAGGCTTTAAGGCAGATAAGGCTTGAAGAAAAACCTTCTGACACTTCTTTCATTCATGTGACATTGGTTCCGATTCTTGATGTAGTAGGTGAGCAAAAAACGAAGCCTACTCAACATAGTGTTCAAGAGCTTAGAAGGATTGGTATTCAGCCGGATATTATCGTTGCCAGAAGTGAAAAACCGTTGACAAAAGAAGCTAAGAATAAGATCGCTCTTTTTACGAGTGTAGACCTTAAAAGCGTGATTTCGAATCCTGACACTGAATCAGTATATAGTGTTCCAGAAAATCTTGCTTCGGAGGGGATTATATCTACCATATGTGAAAAACTCCAATTGGGTCAAAAGGAAATACATTGGGAAGAGTGGAAAAAAATCTCAAAATCTTTCATTGGGCATAAAAAAGAAGTTCGAATCGCTATGGTCGGCAAGTATACTTCACTATCAGATAGTTATGTCAGCATAAACCACGCATTGGCTCATGCAGGAGCTCACCAAAACTTAGAGGTAAAAGTAAGATGGGTTGATGTTGAAGAATTCGAGAATCGGAAAGAGTCTTTAGATGAATTGTTAGAGTATCATGGTGTACTAGTGCCAGGGGGGTTTGGACAAAGAGGAAGTGAAGGTAAGATTATTGTAGCAAATTATTGTAGAGATAATTTAATACCATACCTCGGCTTATGCTTTGGCTTTCAGTTAGCTATTGTATCCTTCGCGAGGTATGTATGTGGTTTGAAGAATGCCAACTCCATAGAATTAGATCCTAGTACTCCATATCCTGTCATAAATTTATTGCCAGAGCAGAGAGAAATAAAAGATCTAGGAGCTACCATGAGGTTAGGTGGATGTGACATATATTTAGTTGAAGGTACGTTGGCCTCTCGAATATACCAACAGAAAGTTGTGAGAGGTAGACATCGGCATAGATATGAGTTCAATCAGAACTATAAAGAGATCTTTATTAGAAAAGGCATGGTATTCTCAGGATTTAGTGGTGATGGAAAAAGAGTCGAGATTATGGAGATCCCTGGCCATCCTTTCTATCTGGCTACTCAGTACCATGCCGAGCTCATAAGTAGGCCTGGCAAGGCAGAACCTGTATTCGCAGGTTTTTTAGAATCAGCCTTGAAAAGAAGTCATGAA
This sequence comes from Candidatus Methylarchaceae archaeon HK02M2, assembly GCA_024256165.1. NCBI lineage: Archaea > Thermoproteati > Nitrososphaerota > Nitrososphaeria > Nitrososphaerales > Candidatus Methylarchaceae > Candidatus Methylarchaceae archaeon HK02M2. The sequence continues at coordinate 32,251 of JAKLZG010000025.1, read as the reverse complement.
ATCCGTAATTGACTTCTTCATCTTTAATGAAGAAATTGTGAAGAACAACCATTTAAATTGGTTATCTATTAAGTAATGTCATTCATCTTATATTAGAGTATATGGGTACTGCGAGATCTGCTATGTCTGCATTGCAACGGCATATCTCAATTATCGATAAAAATATTACCGAGAGCCCCATGAAAATTGATAAAGGTTTACTTGGTATAACTTTTTCATAATCATCTAATCTTCTCGATAATGTATTATAGAGTTCCATTACTTGTCTAGCATCGTTTATACTTTTTGTTAGAAAAGCTTTTACTGCTAAGTCTTGCATCTTCTTTAATGTCTCCTTGACTTCTTTAAACATATTATTGAGTTCATCGCTAAAATCGAATCTTGGTAGCTTCGAAACATTTTTTACTATCTTAATAGAGGAATCTCCAATAGTCTCCAAAAGACTAGAGGCCACACGATAATCTAAACAATCTATAGGATTCAGTTTAAAATTACTTAGTAGCTTAGGGTCTAAAAGCGCGCTTCTGATAAGCCTGACAAGAAAAAAGTGGAGTCTATCCACCTCATCATCTCTCTCCGTTACAACTTTGACTAAATATTTATCCCTTTTAACTAAAGAAATTATTGCATCGTTACACATATCCCTTGATATCGTGTGCATTCTCCGGAAGACCTTATCTGGAGTAAAGGATGTCGGCTCAAGTAAAAATTGTGTAGTTATCGATTGTGCATCCTCCTCAACAATCTCAAGACCAATTAACTGTTCTACAGCTTTCTTAATCTTCCCTCTATCCTCGTAGGTTATTTGATCTTTACCTTGGACTTTGATTACATCATATCCCAAAAGATAACCACCAGTAATCTCATTAATCATATATTCTATTTTTTCTGCAGGATATCTTGTAACAATTTCATTAATAGACCTCTCCTCTTTCTGGAAAGGATATATGATGAGGTAACCGTTCTTCGTCATATCAACTGTCAAGAAACTACCTTTTTTTACCATATTCTTCCTTGCCCATTCTTTTGGAAGGGAAATGAGATATGTTCCGCCACCCATCTCCTGAACTTTACGAAGCTCCATTATCACCAATCAAGATTTTACTCAATAGTTATTTATAGAGATTTAGTCAATCTATAGATTAATTATATAAAAAAGAACTCCTTTTTTTATAAGTCATGGAAGCATCAGCTTTCTCTCCATCGCATATAACTGGGTTTTTCAAAATAGTTGATGAAGAATCGGAACCCCTCTTAAAAGGATCACTGGGAGCGGGTGTCTCCTTGAGTAAAGGAGTAAAGACTCATGTGAAGATCAAAGAATCTCTCAGTCCTAGGTTAGAAGTCATTATAAATGATAAAATCTTATTCTCAACTCAACTCACAAGATATGTGATAGATAAGTTACTTCAAGGAGATAGAAAATACTCAATCTTAGTAAATCATGAGATAGAAGTACCTATAGGATCAGGATTCGGGTCTAGCGGAGCATGCAATCTTAGCTTAGCATTAGCCATCAATGAAGCATTAGGTATAGGTCTATCTAAGATTAAGGCTGCACAATTTGCTCACCTTGCAGAGATAGAGTATAAAACTGGATTAGGAACAGTTTTAGCTGAAACATATGGGGGATTTGAAGTCAGGATTAAAGCCGGAGCTCCAGGTATAGGTAAAATAGAGCAAATCCCTGTAGGCAATGATTATTCAGTTGTATGTTTAAACTTAAGCCCAATTTCTACTAAAAAAGTCCTGGATGACAGAAATTTATGTAAGTGCATAAATGAATCTAGCAAAGGTCTAATTAATAGTTTGATGGAGAAGCGCAGTCCTGAAAATTTTATGAAATTGTCAAGGATATTTGCTAATTCGATCAATATTTTTACAAATGGAATCAAGAATGTTTTAAATGAAGTTGATTTATATGGTTTTACTTGTAGTATGGCTATGATAGGAGAGTCGATCTTCTCTTTTACGAAGACTAATGAGGCAAAAAAGCTAGCTAGAATATTTTACAAGTATGCAAGATCTGAAAAAGATTTGATCTTTAGCTCTATCGACAGGAAGGGAGCTAGACTTTTATGAAGGGGAAAATTGACGTCCCCCCAGATCATCCAAGGGCTGAATCTCTAAGGATTCGAGAGATACTCGTTAAATTCTATCGGCTTGGGATCGTTGTCCCTGAAGGATTAATCGCTCATGGAAGGGGTGAAGCCTTTGACTACCTTTTAGACGAAAAAACCATAGAGCCAACCTATAGAGCTATAAAAGTTGCTGGAGTAGCTTTACTTCTAGCTAAGCATCCAGTCATCTCTGTAAATGGAAATTCGACAGCTCTGGCAGCTAGAGAGTTGGTAGAGCTAGCTAAACTTACTAGGAGTAAGATCGAAGTAAACCTATTTTACCGTTCTTATGAGAGAGAAATAGCCATAAAGAACGTTCTAATGAATTTTGGAGCAGAGGAAGTTTTAGGGGTTGGAGAGAAAGCGTCGGCTAGGATAGCAGAGCTCAGTAGTGAGCGAAGAAACGTAGATGTAAATGGTATATACTCTGCTGATGTAGTATTGGTTCCACTAGAAGATGGTGATAGAACAGAAGCTCTTCGTAAGATGGGTAAGAGTGTTATAGCGATTGACCTTAACCCACTTTCACGTACAGCTCGTTACGCTTCTATTACTATTGTTGAAAATATAATTCGCGCAATCCCTCTTATTAAAAAAGAAGTACAAAAACTAAAGATCAAGGGTAAAAGAGAGCTATGGAATATAATCAGAAGGTTTGATAATGAGAAGAACTTATTAGAATACTATGAATATATAGCTAAGAGGTTAACGGAGATTAAAGGAAGAGGTGAACTCTATCCATAAGTCTTAGATAATGTCGTACACCTTAAGTTAAATGAGATCGATTGATTAGGTGAAATCAATTGGATTTTAAAGGAATGTCGAAAGAAGTTGTTCTAAAATTACTTAACGAATATTTACATGAAGATATGACATACAATTCTGGAAGAATTCTTGGCTCAATGTGTACATCGCCTCACCCCTTTGCGAAGATGGTCTATGTTAAATCTATGGAAAAGAACCTAGGCGATCTACGCCTCTTTCCTGGAACTGCAAAACTTGAGCAAGAAGCTATAAGCATGATAGGATCGTTACTATCAAAACCAGATGCATTGGGGTATATAGTTTCAGGTGGGACAGAAGCGAACTTGACAGCTATGCGTGTTGCAAGAAATTTATTAAAAAAAGATAGACCCGAAGTAATAGTTCCAAAATCAGCTCATTTTTCATTTGATAAAGCTGCAGATTTACTTGGACTTAAATTGATAAAGGTTGGTCTTAACAAACACTACCAAATAGATATAAAAGCTGTAAAGGGCGTCATTACCAAGGATACTGTAGCTATCGTAGGTGTAGCAGGATCGACTGAATTAGGAGTTGTAGATCCAATATCTATTCTCTCAGATATAGCCCTAAAACATGGTATATATCTCCATGTAGATGCATCTTTTGGAGGTTTTGTTCTTCCATTTTTGAAGGATATTGGCTACAATTCTCCAGAATTCGACTTTAAGTTGAAAGGTGTCTGCTCTATAACAGTCGATCCCCATAAGATGGGGCTCGCTCCCATTCCAGCAGGCGGGATACTATTTAGGGATTCAGATGCAATAAGGACTGTAAGTGTAATGGCCCCTTACTTATCACTAGGAGGAGGGACTCAATATACAATTTCAGGCACAAGATCTGGAGCATCGGCTGTGGCTGTTTGGGCTCTTCTTAAACATATGGGGAAAAAGGGATATCAGAAGGTAGTTAAAAGATGTATGGATCTAACTCATCTTGTAGTCAAGGAAGTTGAGAGATCAAAGAAGGTATATTTGGTTATAAATCCAACCATGAATGTCCTTGGGTTGGCTTCGAAATCTATAGAACCTAAAAGATTGGCAGACAAATTAAAGCAAAGGGGATGGGCTATCTCCTTCACTCAGAAATATATACGATTGGTTGTGATGCCCCATCTGAAGAAGAAACATATTATACAATTTTTATCTGATTTAGAAGAATTGGCATAAAGATGGTGAGAATGAAAAAGGAAAAATTGACGATCGCAGAATTATTTAGAATGAAAGAAGAGAAGAAGAAGATCACAGCTATTACTGCCTATGACTATCCCACTGCTCTTCTAGTAGATAAAGCTGGAATAGACATCGTACTTGTTGGTGACACTCTGAGTATGGTTGTATTAGGATATGATTCTACTTTACCTGTCACGATGGATGAGATGATTCACCATTGTAAAGCTGTAAAAAGAGGAGTAAAACGTTCTATTATCGTAGGCGATATGCCTTTCATGTCATACAATGTGGGAAAAGATGATGCGATCAGAAATGCGGGTCGATTCATAAAAGAAGGAGGTTGTGATGTAATAAAACTTGAAGGTGGAATTATAATTAAAGACATCGTCAAAGCTATAGTTGAATCAGGAATACCCGTGATGGGACATATAGGATTGACCCCGCAGACAGACACCTTGTCGAGTGGTTATAAAGTAAAAGGAAAAGAGGCATTAGAAGCCATTATGATAATTCAAGATGCTAAAATTCTAGAAGATGCTGGTGTCTTCTCTATAGTCCTTGAATCAATACCAACCGAAGTTACAAAGATAATAGCTGAGAAGATAAAGATTCCTCTTATAGGTATAGGCGCTGGTCCAGATTGTGATGGTCAAGTACTAGTTTTATATGATATTCTCGGTTTATTCGATAAATTCGAACCTAGGTTTATAAAAAAGTATGCGAATCTGAATAAAGAGATTCTTAAGGCTTTAGAGACATATAAAGCCGAAATCCATAAAGGTATATTTCCAGCCGACCAACACTGCTATAATATGGACAAATCCGAGTTCAAGAAGCTTAAAGAATTGATAAAAAAAAGTGATTTAGATGAATCATCCTTCTAAAGAAATCATCAGTACAAAAGGACAAGAGCTTAAGGGTAGAAAAATCGCTTTATGTATAACTGGGAGTGTTTCTGCATCTGAATGTCCTAAAATAGCTAGAGAACTCATGAGGTATGGTGCTGAAGTCATAGCTATATTTTCTCAAAAAGCCCAAGAAATTATACATCCGAACTTAATGGAATGGGCTACTGGAAACCCCCCAATAACAAAATTAACTGGTAAGATTGAGCATGTAGCCTTGGCTGGTTTACATAAAAATAAAGTCGATTTAGTACTAGTCTCCCCAGCTACTGCAAATACGATAAGCAAGATATCTTGTGGTATTTGTGATACAGCCGTCACTAGTATTGTTTTGACAGCACTTGGTTCTAAGATACCTGTCATCTTAGTTCCGGCTATGCATGAACCCCTATTCGCAAATCCACTAGTAAGAGAAAATATCAAGCAACTTGTTTCTAAAGACGTTGATTTCGTAAGTCCAAAAATAGAAGAAGGAAAAGCGAAGATAGCGAGTGTTGATGATATTGTAGAGGCAGTTATCAGAAGATTATCAAATAAGGATATGGGTGGTATTAGAATCTTAGTAACGGCAGGTCCAACTTTAGAGTATATTGACCCAATTAGAATTATAACGAATAAAAGCTCTGGAAAGATGGGAGTTTCAATAGCCAAAGAAGCTTTTAGAAGAGGCGCTGAAGTTACCTTGATTTATGGTCGTGGGACAGTATCTCCTCTTCAATGTATAAAAGTCATAAATATAGAAACTACTGAAGAGTTATATAACTCAGTATTATATGAGCTTAAAGTTCAAGTATACGATGTGCTAATCTCTGCTAGTGCCGTTGCAGATTTCGCCCCCACAATAAAATACGATCGCAAACTTATGAGCAAAGTTGAATCAAATATCACGCTCAAACCTTTGCCAAAATTAATTGATAAGGCAAGAGAGTTACATCCAAAAATATTTTTAGTAGCATTTAAAGCAGAATATGGACTACCAGAAGAAGAACTTGTCGATAAAGCTTATGAGCTTTTAAAGGCATCAAAGGCGAATCTCGTCATAGCAAACGATGTAAGCAAGAAGGGAGTCGGTTTTGGAACTGACACAAATGAGGTTTTCATAATAAATATAAACCATGATATTGTTCATGTTCCACTTTTACCAAAAGATATCATAGCAAAAAAAATACTTGATATGATATTAAAGGAACGTAAAAAATTTAATTAAATTTTTAAACACTTATAGAAATCTACAATCTTATCTAAGTATGGATATGACAAGATCTCTATCTTTTACTTATCCCAAGGTTAAAAACTCCTTCGAAAACTTTGTAAAAGGCACAGTCTTATCTGATACAAGAACTGTGTCCTCTATTCTTATGCCAAACTTATTTGGTATATAAATACCCGGCTCCACAGTTACTACTTCCTTCTTTTGAAGGACTTCTTTTCCACCAATCTTGAGAGATGGAGATTCATGAACATCTAATCCTACTCCGTGTCCCGTACTATGAATGAAGAACTGACTATATCCTTTTTCATCAATGATCCCTCTTACTTTTTCATCAACGTATCCAGTGAGGACACTTGGCTTTATTACTTTAATACCTTTATTTTGAGCAGATTTGACAGCTTCATATGCATCTTTAATTTCATCTTTAACCTTTCCTACCGCAAAAGTTCTCGTAGTATCAACTATGTAACCTTCGAACCTAATTACTATATCGATAATAACAATATCACCCTCTGAAAACTTTCTATCTGTCAAATTCCCATGAGGGAAAGATGAGTTGGGTCCTGAGGCAACTATTATTGGATTCTGAGTAGTAGGGGAGGATGGTAGATCGCAGCCACGTGAAATAGCTTTAGATAAGAGTTCGGCAGCCAACTCCCTCTCGCTTACTTTAGGTCTAATCAAACTTAGGGCGTAGCTTAACAATCCATCCATTATCTGACCGGCTCGAGCTAGAGCAGATATCTCCGTCTCATCTTTTATCCTTCTTATGGAATAGAAGATATCTGGATTAAAGATAACATCTTTTTTTAAAACCTTCTTAATAGCAATCTGTAAAGGTAACTGCACACCATCAAAGCATACTTTCCCCTTGGTGGAGATATTATCTAAAACCATTTTTCTTAAACTCTTTCCGATTTCACTGACAATAACATCACAATTCCTCGCAAAAAGTTTCGCTCTCTCTCCTTCTAATGAGTTTGTAAACAAGGTTGTCTCATCTTGATCTATGACCGCAGTACCATCTCCCCAAAAACCAGTGACATAGAAGAGATTTTGAGGTGTTGCAGCACAAACTACATTACAACCACTTTCCATTGCACTCTTTATTAACGCTCTTCTTCTTTTTATGAACATGCTTTGAAGGAAATACACTCGACTTATTATTATTCTTATACATCAACAAATTAAAAATGTCATTAATTACACATAAAGGTCAAAAATTTGTAAATCTATACTTATAAATTGCTACAGTTGAGCATCTATATGAGTGATGAATGCTCAAGAAAATTAAAATGTACTTAATCGGATTTATTTTCAATTATTCTCAATCTTTATCGAAGGTCTGGTGGAAAGATGAACTCTAATGTTAAAAAAAGCACATATATAACAAAATTAGAGATATCCAACTTCAAGTCTTTTGGGTTAAAAACTTCTTTAAAACTTGAAGAAGGTCTTAACATAATAACAGGACCAAACGGCTCTGGTAAGAGCAATATCCTCGATGCTATAAGGTTCTGTATGGGAGAGAATAGCCCTAAATCTTTAAGAGTCAACAAACAAAAATTTCTCAAGTCTGATATCCCAGAAAGCTCGAACAAAAGAACAAGAGTACTGATAACGATCGATAATGTCAATAGATTAATATCTGTAGACTCTGATACAGTTACTGTATCAAGGGAACTTAAGGAAAGTGGAGAGAGTTCATATTTTTTAAATGGAAGACGTGTTCGAAGGGATACGATATTAAAGCTTCTCGATGTTGCCACTATATCGTCAACAGGTCTAAATATTATACCCCAAGGAATGATCACTAGAATCTCGGAATTATCGCCCGATGAAAAGCGTAGATTGATCGAAAATGTAATAGGCGTCTCACAATTTGATGAAAAGAAGTCTGAAGCTGAAAATCAACTTAAGGAAGCAGATCTTAGGTTGCAAGTTGCTTTAGCCAGAATAGGTGAAATCAAGGATAGAGTTGACTCCTTGGAGGGTGAAAGGAATGATCAATTGAGGTTAAAGCATTTAGAAAAAGAGATGAATTGGTTAAAATCTGTAATACTATCAAAAAATCTTGAATCAGTGAAAGATAAGATATTCGATCAAAATGATTTAGTTGAAAAATGTTCTAATAAATTAAATGAGTTAAAATCTAAACGAGAAAAAATAGAAAACCAGATTAAATCTTTAGAGCAAGAGCGTAGCGATTTCCTTTCTAGCGTTCTTGACGAATCAGGTTCAGAACATCTAGAGTTACAGTTTGCTATTGCAAAATTATCAAATGAGATCGATAGGTTAAGGACAGAAATAGAAGAGAATGAAATTACAGTGAATAGAATTGATGATACGTTACCTATTCTATATAAAATGCATGATGAAAAGTTAAAGGAGTTAGGAGTTGCAGAGAAGGAAGTCGGACAGTTAGCAGAAAACTTGAGCGAACTGAATAAGGATAAAGACGATACTATTAAAGAACTTGTAAAAATTCAGGATAGAAAGAAAAGGCTGGACACATTCTTATCGAAAGTAAATCCAAGATATGAAAGATTAAAACAAAGGATAATGAAGAAAAAGGAGACTGTCGAGATACTATCCACTAGAATCGCTGAATTGGAGATACAAAAATCAGAGACATCTGAAAAGCTTGATACATTAAAAGGAAAGTCCAAATCCTTCCTCGATACTTTAAGTCAATTAAAAAAGAACCTCTCAGAACTCCAACATCTAAAAGAAATTGAACAAGAATCTTTACATAAAGTTAACGCATCTCTTACCTTATTATCAGATCAGAGAATCAGACTTGTGAGAGAGATTACAAAAGCAATGTCAACTCTAGATAAGGCAAGTGGGGCTGTCCTCAAATATGAAGCGCAAAGCTCCATTGTGGAGACTGTAGCCTCATACGAATCGAATTTTAGAAAATTGAAAGAATTGGCAGAGGCTGGGGCTATTGGAGGTTTTATAGGCAAGCTTGAGGATCTGATTAATTACGAAAAAAGATACGAGCAAGCAATCTTAGCAAGTGCAGGAAAATGGATGAAAGCAATAATATTAAAGAATCTTAATGTAATGCTAAAAATTGCTGAAACAGCAAAAAGGCTAAAGATGAGCAGATTATTGATTATTCCTCTTTCAGAAGTTTCAAACATCGACCCAATAACCCCCCCTCCGATAGAAGGATCATTAGGAACTATCTCGGACTTCATATCCACAACCAAGGATCTAGATGATGCTGTGAACTTTATCTTCGGCGGTACAATTTTGGTAAGCTCAAATAAAGCTGCATTTTTCGCCTCCTCAAAGGGGTATAGGGCAGTTACTTTGAATGGTGACATTTTTGAACCAAAGGGATCTGCCTTTGAAACTGGTTACATTGTAAAATTAGATAATTTATTTGATTTAATTCGTGATGAGACTTCATTTTCAGAAGTAAAGAAGGCATCAAATTCATTAAAAAATATTATCGCAAAAAGAAAATCACATCTGAAAAAACTTAATAAGCAATCTACGAAACTGAATAAGAAAAAAATTAAGAAATCTTTGATGCTTGAACGTTTAACAACTCAACTCACCAATATTAAAAATTTCTTAAAGAAGTATCGAAGACTTCAACTCACGATCTGTAAAAAAATACAAAAGCTTGAAAATAAATTAAAGAGACAAGAGAAAAAGATCAACAGGTTTTTGTCTACTCGCACAGATGGTTTTAGGAAAATAGAGGAATATGAGAAAAAGATTTCTGAACTTAATATTCAGTCTTTGAACGAAGAAATCATACATATTGATGAGAAGAAAAAATCTTTTAATGATCTGTTAGAGAATTTTTCCTCCCAAATCTGTGAATTGATTACTCTTTTAACAAAAGATAAAGCAAATTTAGAAAATATCTTGCGGCCTAATTGTGAGCGTTTGATCAAACAGATATCACAATTAGAGAAAGAAAGAGAAGAGAAAGTAATTTCTCTAAAGGAAGATCGTTTAAACCTTAAAAAAATCTCTGAGAATTTTGAAGAATTAAAGTCCAAGGAATCATACTTAATAGAAGCGAATAGAAAATCAAAACCTATCTTAGAAGATTACGAAAATAGGCTAAAAGAAATTCATAATGCTAGAGATGGTTGCTTACGCTCGATAAACCGAATAGAAAAGGAGATATTCTTTGCTAAAAAAAATTTAGAATCATCATCTGAAACAGAACAAAGAATCTTAAACGAGTTATCTTCTTTAGGTTACTGTGAGCCATCAGAAACCTTTGATAGCGCCGAAAAGATACTCTCACAAATAAGTCTTGAATATTCTCGACTTAAAAATAGCGTAAATCTATTAGCAAATCGTAACTATCAGGAGATAATAACTAGTTATAAGAATATATCTGTAAGAAAGAACCAATTGGAGAGCGAGAGAAACGCAATAGTTCGTTTTATAGAAAGAGTTGAAGCAGAAAAGAAGCATGTTTTTATCAGTTCTTTCGAGAAAATCGATAGAGAGCTAAGATCTATATTTAATGATTTAACAGGTGGATCTGCATGGCTTGAAATAGAAGATTCGAGTGACATCTTTTCGAGCGGCATATTCCTTATGACTCAATTTCCAGGAAAAACTCCAAGAGAGTCGACATCTATCAGTGGTGGGGAGAAGACGGTCACTGCATTGGCATTTATACTATCCATTCAATCTGTATATCCATCTCTTTTTTATCTGTTTGATGAGATAGATGCGCATCTTGATGCCATAAATCTTGAGAAGCTTGCAGATCTTTTAAAGAAAAGATCAATGAATTCTCAGATTATCTTGATTACTTTGAAACCATCTATGATAGCTCGATCATCTGCCACATATGGAGTTTACAATAAAAATGGATTATCTCGAGTTGTCAGATATAAGCCTAAAGTTGAGGTGATGGTTAGAAGTGGTTGACCGTCATTCACTTTCAAAACCTCCACTTAATCTCTTAGTTAATCCTGAAGCTATAAAAAGGCAAAAGCCTTGGGAGTTAGACATCATTGATCTTTTGGAGATTTTATCTTCAATGATTGAAAGCTCGGAGGTACTAGACCTTCGTCTTTGTGGTTCAGCTGTAATATCGTCAGCATTGATCTATAGGTTAAAGGTTGAAACGCTCTTCTTATTTGAAAAACTTAAGGCAAAGAGGAAACCCATCGAATACACTGAACCCCCTTCTTTTGAGATGCCCTTTAGACATGAGCTTTACTCAACATCTTTAGATGAGTTAATAACTATTCTTGAACGAATTATTAAGAAAGCGGTTGCAGAACCTAAGAAAGAAAAACCAAAACAACTTGTAGAACATGAGCCCTTTTCAGAGGTAGACCCATTCTCAGTTAAAATTAAAGAGTTAATCTCTTCATTTAGATCTAACCTTTTAAGTGTATTGAAAAAGAAAGAGGAGCTTTTCTTCAGCGAATATATTCGTGGGATGCATCTCATAGATGCAATTCGATCTTTTATCATGTTACTATTTGTTGCAACAGAAGGCATCATAACTTTAGAGCAGGTGGGTGAAGATATCAAAGTTAAAAGAGAAGTCCAATTCATTACTCAATGATAATGAAATTCAGGCCAAAATAGAATCTGCACTTTACGCAGCTGGCCGTCCTCTTACTCCAAAAGAACTAGCGTCTGCTGCATGCATAACATCTGAAAGAAAAGCAGTAAAAATTACTAGGAATATAGCGAATATTTTAAACTCGACTTTGAAGGCTATTGAGGTCGTGGAGCTCCAAAATCAAAAATTTGTTATGCAACTAAGAAAAAAGTATAACCCCATCGCTAAAAAGTTCTCGATAAAGCCTCTTCTACCCCACTCAACGCTTAAGACTCTCTCTTACATTGCCTACTTTCAACCTATATCTCGTTTGGAACTAGTTGAGCAAAGGGGAAAACATGCTTACCCACACTTCAAGACATTGGAAAAACTAGGTTTTATCTCAGGAGAACCATCAGGCAGAACAAAAATTTATAGAACAACTTCAGCTTTTTCTGAATATTTTGGGCTAAGTAACAATCTTGAAACTATGAAGAAACAACTCTTACAGATTGATCTCCAAAGGAAAGAGAGAGCCTCTAAAGGTCAATCTCGTATGAAAAAACAAAAGAGACTTAAGATTTAAGTATAAGTTTTAAGCCTAAAACGTGGTGAGATATTGCCAATTAGACCAATCGAAAACTTAGCTAAGCGCAAGCCAACAGGTGGTAAAAGAACTGCCTATAGGGGGAGGAGAACATATGAGATTAAGAGATACCCAGCTGAAACTACTTTAGGAGATGATCAAGTAGTTAAAAAAAGAGTACGAGGAAACAATATAAAATTATTTCTTAGGAGAACCTCATATGCAAATGTACTCGATCCTTCTACAAAAAAGGTTAAGAAGATGAAGATCATCAAAGTAGTCGAGAACTTGGCTAATAGAGACTATGACCGACGTGGCGTAATTACTAAGGGCGCCGTAATTGAAACAGAGTTTGGTAAGGCAAAAGTTATTTCAAGACCTGGGCAAGAAAGTATAGTCAACGCCATTTTGATAAAATGATCTTAATATTTCTAATTCTCGTTTTAAGAGTTACATAAACTTTTTCTGGGCGTATTTCTAAATTTGTGTGAACTCAATTGAAGGATCATGACTTGCTTGTGATGTGGCTAGATTATTTCAACTCAAGCTTAAAAAGATCGGAAGGAAGAAAAGTTCCCCTGAATATTTCGATCAAGAACCCAACTTTAGATGAACTTGTAAAAGCTGCGAAAATCACGGGATATGAACCTGAGCCCTTTGTAGCATCTTACCCAAAAAGAAGTTTGACCCCTTCTGGTTATATATCTATCAAGAAGGTTAAGCCAAAATCTATCGCTTTAAAAGCAATCTCTAAGGCTTTGACCAAAGTTAGAGGTGAAGAATATAAAAGATAAATTATCTTAGGCTAAATAAGCATAATTATGATGATCCATTTATCTGATTTAATATTTGTAAAAAAAGGTAGAAAAATGATTAATTATGCTCATCAATTAGTTTAAAAGCAAGGAAGTCATTAGATTTATAAATTGGAAGAAGTTGGCAATGTTATCCTTCTGGCAAAAAGTGGTCGTGTGATTATTAAAGTAGATCGATGGATAAAACCGGGAACAGTTTTATTCGATTCTAGTGGAAAAAAATTAGCGAAGGTAACGGAACTTATTGGACCGGTAAAATCTCCTTATGTAACTGCAATTCCTCTAACTAAAAATGTAAAGAGAATAGCTGGTAATAAAGTTATGATCAATATGAAACGAGGCATGAGAATTGCAGGAAAGTAGTGATTCTCGAAGAAAATGCCCTATTTGTAGTAAATCACTCATTGGGGATTATGATAGGGGTGAGCTTATCTGTTCAGCTTGCGGGTTCGTAGTAGAAGATCGTAATGAGTATCAAGGACCAGAATGGAAAGCGATTGATCCAGAGGAAAAAGAAAGAAAGGTCAGAGTTGGATCACCTAGAACTCTCTCACTTCATGATGATGGACTAACAACCGTAATAGGAACTGGTTTTAAAGATTCACATGGAACATCCTTAAGCCCTTATATGCGCGTGAGTGTTAAGAAGATGAAGAAATGGCAGAGAAGGATAAGAACCGCCTCTTCAGAGGAGAGAAGTCTATCCATCGTTCTTTCTAAGATAAACGAAATCTCAAAAAATCTCAACTTGCCTAAAACAGTTATCGAGACAGCGGCACATACCTATAGGATCTTAGCAAAGAAAAAGGTCGCGAAGAGCAGATCCGTAATGGGTATGGCAGGAGCATCTATATATTTAGCTTGCAGAAAATGTAAAGTTAGTCGTTCATTAAAGGAAGTTGGGAGGGCCACAGGTGCAGATAAGAGGACTATCGCGAAATACTATAGACTTGTACTTAAAGAAACTGAAAAAAATTATGTTCCCCCTTTATCTATTGGGAAATATATCTCTAAACTTGTGAACATCATAAAGATAGATCCAAAAGTGGAGAGGTTAGCTATCAAACTTATGTCGGATACATCCAACTCAAAAATTTTTGATGGTAAAGCGCCTGCAGGTCTAGCTGCATCTTTTGTATATATCTCTTCTGTACTATCGGGGGCTCATGTTCCTCAGAGGGAGATAGCTGAGGCAGCAGAAGTGACAGAGGTTACAATTAGGAATAGAAGCCGAGAGATCCTCAACAACTTTATAATAAAACAACACCTTAAAGTTATCCCAAAGAGTATGTTTGCTCATAGTTACCATGAGAGTTTAAATTTTGGTTAATATTATATTATAATGGGGTATATTAAATAATGGAAGAAGAGCACCTCGACCTAACAACGAAAGTCTATAAGCTAATAATTGAACATGGAAAGGAGGGTATATTACAAAGTACTCTCTGGAAGGAACTTGGGCTTACGAGTAGGGATGGATCAAGGCTGGCTATAAGACTCGAAAAGAGGAGTATAATAAAAAGAGAGAAAGTCTTGGATGATGGAAGATGGACATATCTTTTAATCCCAATAAGGTTACCAGTTCAGATAAAATCTATAGAGCAATCTCCTTGCATTGTCTGCCCCGATGAAGAAAAATGTTCTCTAGATGGTACATTGAGTCCTTACAAATGTCGAAAGCTTGAGAACTGGATATTACAAGAGTATGATGAAAAGCAGAATAGCGCAGAAGATGCTTAGTATAATAATATTAAGAAAGATTATTGATGAAGCTAGATCAAGCTAAAAGAGATATTTATAGAAGAATGGCGAAAAGAGAAGGCTATCGAAGTAGGTCAGCCTTCAAGCTTATTCAACTAGACACAAAATATAAGATCCTTAAAAGTAATAACGTAGTCGTAGATTTCGGTTGTGCACCAGGTGGATGGTTACAATACATATCTGAAGTCATTGGAACTAAAGGCTTCGCTCTTGGAATAGATTTGAAACAAGTAAAGTCTATCGCGAAAAACGTAATAACTTTAATTGCCGATGTAAGAGATTCAGATATTGAAAATAAAATTGTAAGTAGATTACCAAAGAAGGCAGATGTAGTCACATCCGATTTATCACAGAGTTTATCTGGAATATGGGAGCTCGATGTTACAAGGCAGATTGATTTGACTTCAAGGGTTGTTGAACTCTTTCCGTCAATAATTGAGAAAAGGGGAACTGCCATTCTAAAAATCTTTCAAGGAGGACAATCTGATATTTTATTGAATCAGCTCAAGAAGGATTTTCAATCAGTGATTATCGTGAAGCCTCCAGCCAGCAGGTCTCAAAGTAGTGAAGTGTATTTATTGTGTAGAGGTTATACTTGATAGGTCTATAACTACAAAGAACTTGACTTTGTGTTCAACCCTATTATGTATCATTATTAAACTTTAATCGTTCGTAGTTTCTTTTATGTTAAATAAGTTACTATCTACCTGATAACTTTCTAATTTCTTCTACAACTAATGACGATGGTGCATCTGTCTTAATACCTTTAGGATTGATAACAGTTCTTGTTGCTTTGAAACCCCTAGCTTTTATTGAGTCAATTATTTTATTTAAGCTTGGTGTGATAACTTGTAGAGTATCAGATATTTTATCAGATATATAATATGTAGGAGGCATTTTTGTCTCATCTATGGCCATCTTAATCATGTTTGTATACCTTGTATTTAGATCAAGGCCCAAATTTAATAAATCCGATAAGAACTTATGATCATGAATATCTTTTAACCAGAGTGGTCCAGCAATTTTTATTTTCTTTCCACATTCTTCACAGTTATCACGAAAAGTTAAGTCTGCCCTTCTATTCCCACAATTAAAACAATGAAGTATGTATCCTAGACTTTCCATTGATTTATCGGCATAACTTGCACCTGAAGATAAGAGAACATAGATGCGAAGATAATGCCTTGTGCTATGCGAAAAAACAGGATGGATACCTATATTCAACCTCATGGCTGAATGTGCTAATGCACCTAATAATAGCCTGATTCCTATCTCATGGCAATACTCTGTTCTAAGTGAATAGCCGAAGTACTTTCTAGCAGCAACTTTTGGGTACATGCCACATAATACAGCTGTATCTGTTGCGGTTATGGAAACCATACCTCCATCTCGAACTGCCCTTATAGAACAATCTAAAAAGGGAGCAGGAGAACCGAAGGGATCGATATCTACTATTTCGAATCTTTCTTTAGGAGCGGAGTGTTTTATTAAAAAATGGCATGCATCCAATACAGAAAATGAACATTTGTCATATATACCATTAATCTTGGCAGATGCTTTTGCATATTCTATAGCTATGGGGTTGAGATCGTTTATGAAAACTTTATCAACTTCAGGGGCTTCAAAAGCTACTCTGATTCCCCTAGCTCCTAAACTTGCCAACGAATCTGCCATTTTAATATACTTTGAAAACTTTCTTGTTAAGCCTCTGTAGATGATCACTGATAAATCTCTATTTAACTTTGCATGAGTGTTATAAAATGCAGGCATCTTATGTAAGAACTTAGATTCGACATTAACTTTTGGCACTAAAAGGAGAGTCTTGCCTTCTAATATCTTAACTGATTGATCGAAAATACACAAAAACTTCACTCCAGAAGAAAAACCATAATAAAACACTTATTTTAACTTAATAGAATCCAGAGTATAATTTATACCTATGTTTATGTTAAATACTTCTCAAAGAGAAATATTTTTTATTTTTATAATATGCTTTGAAAACATTCTTTATATATGATTCATTATTCGATAGGGTCTTCTTTGAGTCCTTTATTCTCATCGAAATAGTTTAGAAATTTTATGCTCTGTATCTTTTACTAATTATCTGATTGCTGAGGCATTTTACAATAGTCCTAAGAAAATAAAGGTATTGGTTCATTCTTTAGAGTTACTTAACATATTAACTTAAATTATATTTAAAAATATAGTAATTTCTATATGAAAAATTCGAAACAAAACACAAAAGTTTGGCTCATAACAGGTAAGCCAGGAATTGGCAAAACAACAGTTCTTATGAAGACAATCCATATCATAAGGGTGAATGGATATGCGATAGGTGGCATGTTGAGTAGAGAGGTTAGAATTAAAGGAGAAAGAACAGGCTTCGAAATAATCGATGTTGCATCAGGAAGAAAAGGATTATTGGCTTCTATAAAGTCCAAAACAGGACCTAAGCTTGGTAAATACCGAGTGAATCTTATAGATTTGGTTGAAATAGGAGTTGAAGGGCTGTTAAATGCTATCGATTTCTGTGATGTAATTGTATGCGACGAGATAGGACCTATGGAGCTTTTTAGCCCTGACTTCAGACGTGCCGTTAAAACTATAATACAAAGTGGAAAACCCATTTTTGGTGTAATACATAAGCGTTTTAATGAGCCATTTATCCAAGAATTAAAGTCAGAACCTTTTGTTGAAGTGATAGAAGTTACATTAGAGAATAGAGCGAAACTACCTGAAATATTGGCTGAAAGAATATTATCAATGATCAGAAGTGAATTCAATGCAAATAAAAACATGTAAGATAGCTGGTGTAGATGATTCAGGTAGGGGCTCTGTCTTAGGCCCTTTAGTTATTGCGGGGGTGTGCATAGACAAGAATGACTTGAAACAATTGATCGAGATAGGCGTAAAAGACTCCAAGTTGTTATCCTCATATAAAAGAGCCAAACTCTACTATCAGATCATAGATGTAGTTGATGATGTTTCTTTAATCAAACTTACTCCTGAGCAAATAGATATGTATGTTTTGAAAGGTAAGAAGTATAAGAAGTTAAATTATCTTGAGGCTATCTCTATGGCAAAGGTAATACAATCATTAGATGCTGATATCGCATATGTTGATGCATCCGATGTAAATGTTGAGAGATTTAAGCAAAATATTTTAAAATATTTAAAAAAGAAGATAGATTTAGTTTCAGTTCATAATGCTGATAGAATTTTCCCTATAGTATCTGCTGCCTCTATTATAGCAAAAGTGAACCGAGATCATGATATATCCGAATTGGCTGAAAAGTTTGGATCCATTGGTAGCGGCTATCCATCTGATCATCAAACTCAGGATTTTTTAAAAAATTGGTTAAAAGAGTATAGAGATCCACCTCCATTTGCCAGAAGATCATGGAAAACTATAAGGAAGCTTCTTAATAGATAGTTAAGTTAACCAATAATCCACTAATTAACAAAGATATTGAGATGACATATAACTATGATTGATTCTTTAGATTTTTTTATTTTACTCTAATAACTTTAAACATAAAAAAAGGGAGAGTTTATTTTAGGAGTTTCAGTGTCTCTTCATATGGCACCGCAGCCATGGTTTGAGTTTCACAGAACTCAGCCCAGGGTACAGCCCATTTCATGGCTTCCTTTTCGTTGGGTGCTTCAAAGGTTATGACGAAGTCATATTGACCTAGAGTGCTGAACACACTATGATACTTTATACCTGGAGGAGGGCTTTTACAAGACTTCTGTGTAGCTTCTATGAAAGCCGGCGTTATCTTAGTCTTCATCTTCATGAGAGCAATAAAGAACATATCTATCTCCAGAATCTATTGTAAATGATCTAACTTATAATGATTATGAAACTAGAAAAATGCAGTTCCTCATGCTCACCTATCGCATAACAATTACTGGTTATGTAATAATTTTCATACAACGATTAGTCTTTGGAGCAAGAGAAGAGGCACCACAACCGACGGAATAGAAGGCGGAAGATGACAGAAATCGTAAATTAAAATGCATCTAATATAGTTTAATAATTTGAATTAAATAGTAATTTGATGATTCATACAAACATAGTATGTATGAGTATGTGGTCTTTATCGAAGGGATCTAAAGGAATAATTTGTTTTACTTTAAATCCTGCTCTTCTCAACTTTTTTTCCTCTTCTTTGAAAACTTGAGAAGGCTTTTTAATCACATTTATGCTTCTTGATTTGATTACTAAAAGAAGGTCACCTCCTTTCTTTAAAAAATGCTTACAATTTGATATGGCTATGTCTGTCTGATCTGGCTGGGCGATATCACAATATACCACATCAATATTTCCAAATAACGAATAATAGTTACCATATTTTCTCGCATCTTCGATTATAGGTATCATATTTTTACGATATTTCACACATTTGTCTAATAAATCCCTTGCCACCCTTGGAGAGATCTCTACACAAAAAATAACACCATTCTCTCCTAATATATCGGAGATATGGCTAGCAGTAGTTCCCGTTGATGCACCTAGGTAAAGAACTTTGCTACCTTCTTGAAAGGGTAGAGTCTTGAGTCCTTTTATTATCGAAGCTGCTAGTTTACTCCTAAATGGGTCCCATAATCTATATTCAATATCCTCTTTAACTATGAGCTTTTCATTATAAACTTGCACCCCTGGAAATAGATTGACCGTGGCTATTCTCTTTTCACCATTTATTATCAACCAATGAACACTATCTATTCTATTCTCTCTTTCCACCTTTCTTCCCTCTTCTTTTCTTTTCTTTTCTAGTCTTCTTCCTTCTCGTTTTTTTCTTTAATTGTTCGGGAATCTCTCTCACTTTCTTTTTTGGCGGCTCACGATATTTCCTTTCTATCTCATCTAACCTGATCTGCAGTCTTTCTTCTATACCCTTGTCTACTCTGCCTCTGAAAGCATCTATTCTTGCTGCGATAGCTATCTTTGTTGCTATTGAGCGGGCAATCTTGCCTCTCTGCCATTTTGGAGCTGAATGAATAGCTTTATGTTGAAATATGATACCATGTTTTGGAGGTCTTGTATTAGTGCGCAAAGCCCTAAAGAGCGCCTTCTCAGCACCAAGCACTTGTATTGTGCTAGCAGGAAGCATGGCTAATTTCTTTAAACCTCCGATTTTTGCTATCAGTCTAGCACCTATATTTGCACCTACTACAGCTGTTATGTTAGGTGCTACATTACCCATGTTTTTTTCAATATAACTTGTAAACTTATCCTTTAGCGAATCTAGTCTTATCACTTCCTTAGCTACATCTGAAATCCTCTTCAATTCCTCTTTACGGATTTCTCCTCCCTTAGAAATTTCAGCTGAGATCGATATGGACTCTGCTTTCTCTATAGAAAATCCCAACTTTACAAGCTCTTCTTTTTTAATATTCTCCCTACCACCAAATTTACTGATTACTTTTACATATGCCGTGGAGTTTTCAAAAAATGAAATAAGCTCGGGGAAGTGTAAACCATACCACTCCTTTACTCTAGAGAATAATGTGTTCTTTGTTTTATCTATCTCATCTAATGCTTGTATAGCTTCTATTATGTGGAGATCGGGCTTTGCTGAAACTTTTCGTAATTTAAATTCAGATAATGCAATCGCAAAATTCCTGATTTTATCCTTTGCATCATCTTTAGAGCTAGCTAATCCCGATTTTACCATTAAACTAATCTTCTTGAACATGAGTTCATCTATAAGTTCGTTAGATGCATCTTCTATTTGAAAACCTTCTTTACTCAATGATCTTCCTAATTCGCTTTCTACTACAATTAGAGCATCGATATTTTTTATAGAATTCAATAAGTCCATTAGTCCCGAGGGCAACTCCCCTCTTTTTAGCTTCTCATAACTATCTATTTGAGCGCTTTTTGGATATTTCCAGGTCGAAACGATCTCAAGATTCTCATCTAAAACTATCGACCCGACTTCACATATATATAATATGCCCTTCATTCGGTTTTGCTATCTCCAAGATAGATTTAATTAACTTAATATAAATGGATATCATAAAAAATTTTTGAATATGTATATAAATTAAACTTGCAAAATAATCTTACTTATTTGATTGAAATGGCTCATTTATAATATTAGTGATCTAAATGAAAATAGATTTCCATGTTCACACAGAATGGTCCCATGATGCATTTGGTAATTTGTTTGAAATTAGTAAATGGGCAAGGTTCAAAGGTATAGATGTAGTTGTTGTCACAGATCATGGGAGGGTTACCCTTAGTAGACCTGAAGTTATCAATTCTGTAAAGTTCATCCCTGGAATCGAAATTAATACCATTTATGGACATGTCTTAGGAATTGATATTCAAGATACCCTGAACATAAAATTTATGAGAGAAAACCCAATCGATGCCATACATGAAACTGGGGGCATAAGTGTACTTGCCCATCCCTTCGATATACATCATGGAAAAATACCAAGGAGATCGATGAAAATTGATGCAATTGAAGTTTTAAATGCTTCAGTTCTACTGTTCAAATTCAACTATAGGCAGTCAAGGGCTTATGCAAAGATGCTAGGTCTTCCTGTGACAGCAGGCAGTGATTCACATATGCCATTAACAGTTGGAGATGCTTTTGTAGAAGTTGAAGGTTCTGACTTTAATGATGCGATAAGATCTATAATTAAAGGTAAAGGAAGGGTTTACGGTAAACCTACTTCTATCATGAATAAAGTGAAATTAAATCTATTACGTTTAACAAAATCTAAATTGTGAATTCTGAGTTAAATTCGATTAAGTAAACGATATTGCTAGTTAAGTTAATTTGTGAACTAAGTAGGGCATTCATTTAGATTATATATGTTTGGTAATTTGACATTTATACTGGTATCTAAATCATCGTCTCTTTCTAGATTATAAAGAATATTAGCGATGGGATCGTAATCATCGAACTTTGTATTTCTTAAACCTGAAGCTAATAAGATCGCTGTTGACCCATGTCCACTACTCTCGCTTATTCCATATTGTATCTCAATAGAATCATTTCCGAAGAACGATCCCAAAGAACTTATCGAAGTAGATGTCTCTTCTGTGGATATTTTTTTGTCGCCCATAAGATATAGAATAGCCCTGCTTGATTGGTTTGGTTCAGCAATCTGACTTACCGATTGAGCTGCTCTTGAAACACACTCTCCTGTTTCTACGAACGATTCATAAACACTTAAAATAGCATAACCTTCTTCTTTGATAATATTTATGAACTTATTCAAACCAATGCCTACCTCTCCCACTTTTGGAGGATTTATGAGTTTATTGAAGGCAGTTGAAATCTTTTTATTAATGAACGTAAACACATCTAACATAGACTTTTTTGGAACTTTTTCTCGTAAAGATTCATTGTCGATGATTATCACTGCATCCGATAATTTCCTCATTTGTCTCAGAGCTAACCCCGCGTAGAAGTGCTTATGCTTCTCAAACTTAAATGGCATGGCTACTATACTAACCACTGTTGCCTCTATATCTTTGGCTATTTTTGCAAAAAAAGGGGATAACCCTGATCCTACATTACCACCTAAGCCTGATATGATGAATACATACTTGAAGCCAACTAATATGTTTTTTATTTGTTCGATATAATCCATTGCCATGCCTCTGATCGCTAAAGGCAATCTTATTGAGTTAGAATCTTTTGAAATTAGCATTTTCTCTCCTATGGGAGAATAGCATAAGTCTTGTTCATCTGAGCTTACGTATACAAATTTTTCAAAGGGGATGGTAGAACGATGAAGATGGGAAAGAATGCAGCAGCCAGCGCTTCCTATTCCTAAAGCAACTATCCCTGACCCATTTGAACAACCTTTTACCGATTTTAATAACGAATAAGAGCGAGTAAATTTCAAATTGATCGCACACCATCCCTTAGTCAACTTTCAAATTAATTTTAGTATGGTTAAAATATTAAACCATCAGACAAATTGTCTTAACCATTTAAAATTGAAAGGTTAAAATGTTCTCCCAGTCTATTAAGTTACTATAAGTTAATGGATACTCTTAAAAATATTTAAAAGGCTTTTCAATATCTTTTAATGAGATTTATTCTAGATGAATGAGGAAATTTCAGAAGAGGCAGTCCAAGAATTAAAAGAATCATCTCCATTCAGTAAAAATTTCTTTATAAAAACCTTCGGTTGCCCTGCGAATAAGTCTGATACAGAAATTATGATTGGGCTTCTTAGAAAAGCAGGTTACTCTTTAACGGAAATGGAAAAGGCAGAATATGTCTTAGTAAATACTTGTGGGGTAAAGCAACCCACAGAAGATAGAGTTATCTCAACTTTAAAGCAACTCGCTTCATTAAATAAAAAGTTGATTATATCTGGTTGCCTGCCAAAAATAAATTTTAAAAGGATCGTAAATACTGTTCCAAGTTTTTCGGCGATATTGGATCCAAGATCTATTCATCTAATCGTTGATATATTGGAAAAAATCGATCAAGAACGAAATATAGTAGTCTTCTCAGATGAACCTCCAATTAAACCCTCATTACCAAAACATCTTATCAACCCAATAATAGGTATCATTCAGATATCTGAGGGCTGCACTATGGCATGCACTTATTGTTGTACAAGATTAGCGAGAGGTTCGGTCTACTGTTATCCAGATTATGAGATAGTGAAAGAAGTTAATCGTTTGATAGATAAAGGATGTAAAGAGATATGGATCACTTCTCAAGACAACGGTGTTTATAATTTTAAGGGGTATGAACTTCCAGATATTCTTAGAGGAATATGTAAAATTGATAAGGATTTCTTTGTCAGAGTCGGAATGATGAATCCCATACATGTAAAAGGAATATTGAGGGGTTTGATCGAGTCTTATCTTGATAAAAAAATCTACAAATTTCTGCATATTCCTATACAATCAGCAAGTTTAAGAATATTGGGGCTTATGAAGAGAGGATACTCCCCGAATACTGTAAGCAAGATGATTGACGAATTCCTGGAATATTTTCCTTCTCTGACTCTATCAATTGATGTAATCGTCGGCTTTCCTACAGAAGATACTGTAGACTTTGATGAAACAATTAAGTTCGTTCAGACGATTAGACCCGATATAGTAAATATCTCAAAGTTTGGGTCACGTCCTGGAACAAAAGCTTCAAAATTTAAACAGTTGAACTACAGTTTAGTTAATAGAAGATGTAAACAATTAGTTCAAATAGTAAGAGACATATCTTACAAAAAAAATTTAAAATGGTTGGGCTGGTCTGGTAAATGCTTGATCGATGAGAAGGGAAAAAAGGATGGGACATGGATAGGAAGAAATTTCGCTTATAAACCTATAGTTGTAAAGAGTGAGCAAAACATATTTGGTGAATTTTTAAATGTCGAAATAGTCGAGGCGAAGAGTACTTATCTATTGGGTAAAATTATCTGAATTATCTAAACCTATCACATATAAAGTTGCAAAGGTGTGAGCTTTCATAATAGAGTTGAACAATCTCCCTATGTTTTCTCTAATTTATATTTTTACAGCTTGATCAAGCTATTAGAAAATTTAGCATAAATATTCTAATTGTTAATTGTACTAATTTTGTATATAGAAAGACTTATAATTTTAAAAATAACTTAAAATAATTAACAATTTTTTCTGGTGGAATAATATCGTGGCTCTACAATTTCGCTATCCAATCAAAAAGATCAATGACGTAGAATATAGTATCGGAACCGATGCAAAAGATGGTATGAGAGTACCCGTAACTATCTTTGCAGATGAGACTCTTCTAACCAAAATGCTTACAGATAGGACGATCGATCAAGCTGTGAACGTGAGTTACCTTCCAGGGATTTATAAGCATGTTATAGTTTTGCCAGACGGTCATGAAGGATATGGTTTCCCAATAGGGGGTGTTGCTGCTACGGATCTTGAAACAGGTGTTGTTTCACCTGGTGGTGTTGGTTATGATATCAACTGTGGAGTTCGCCTGATCCAGACAAATCTGACAGAGAAAGAAGTCCGACCTAACCTTGGAAAATTATTGAGAGAATTATCCAAAGCCATTCCCTCGGGTCTTGGAAGTCGTGGTCAAATCCGGTTGAGTGTCAGTCAATTAGATAAAGTACTCACTGATGGTGTGAAGTGGGCTATCTCAAATGGTTATGGATGGGACGAGGATGCTGAGTTCTGTGAAGAGAATGGTACGATGGAGAATGCTGATCCAAATAAAGTATCATCGAGGGCCAAGTCGAGAGGGCTATCCCAATTAGGTAGTCTAGGTTCTGGTAATCATTTTGTCGAAATACAGTTAGTGGATAATATATTCAATGAGGATGCTGCAAAAAGATTCGGTTTGCTACAAATTGGGCAAGTCGTTATATTAGTCCATACAGGTTCAAGAGGTTTTGGTCACCAAGTATGTAGCGATCATCTAAAGGTTATGGAAAACGCTGTACGTAAGTACAATATCTACCTTCCTGACAGAGAGCTTGCATGCGCTCCAAATAAATCAAAAGAAGCTGAAGATTATATGAAGGCCATGGCAACAGCGTTAAATTACGCTTGGTGTAATCGACAAATGATTACTCACTGGACTAGAAATGTTTTCGAGAAGGTTTTTAAGATGCCAGAGAAAGATATTGGAATGAAGCTTGTATACGATGTAGCTCATAATATAGCCAAGATTGAGGAGCACTCCTTTGATGGATCGAAGAAGAAATTTGTTGTACATAGAAAAGGCGCAACCAGAGCTTTCCCATCAGGGAGTTCTACTATACCTCGTGCTTATAGAGATGTAGGTCAACCTGTACTCTTACCAGGATCTATGGGTACAGCTAGCTGGGCTCTCCTTGGCACTTCCAGAGCTATGGAGGTGAGCTTCGGCTCAACTGCTCACGGTGCTGGAAGAATGATGTCAAGAGCAAAAGCGATAAGGACATATCCTGCAAATGAGATTAAAAGGAGACTAAAGAAAAGGGGAATCCTCGTTGAAGCAGCCAGCTGGAAAGGTGTTGCTGAAGAGGCGCCAGGAGCCTATAAAGACGTAGACTCAGTAGCAGAAGTCTCCCATGAAGTAGGAATAGCGACCAAAGTGGCAAGGCTTATACCTATGGGTGTTGTAAAAGGGTAACTTAACCTTTATCGAGAAAATAGTACTTCGTACATAACCTTTTAATGAGAAAATATTTAACCTAGTCTATTCTAATTTGAATAGATTTTATGCATAAAAGGAAATCCCCATCAGACTTGATTATAGATGATGAGATAGAGCTATACAAAAATATCTTTAATAATGGTGGCATACCAAAGATACCATGGTCTTCTAACAACGTACCTATGAACCTACCCGATGAAATCTATATCACGGATACTACTTTCAGGGATGGTCAACAAGCTAGAGAGCCCTATACTGTAGATCAGATGGTAAATCTTTTCGACCTTTTACATAAACTTGGAGGTCCAAAAGGCATCATACGATGGAGTGAATTTTTTCCTTATACGAAAAGGGATAGAGAAGCGATTGAGAGGGTTAGGGAAAGAGGTTACGACTTTCCCAAAGTTACAGGTTGGATGAGGGCGAAAAAGAGCGATCTCCAGTTGATAAAGAGTATGGGTTTTGAAGAGACCGGAGTACTTGCTTCTATCTCTGATTACCACATCCTATACAAGTTCGGTCTTAGCCGAAGCCAAGTTGTAGAGAAGTACCTTGAAATATGTAAAGAAGCCCTTAAATCCGGTATCTCCGTACGTTGTCACTTAGAGGATGCTACAAGGGCCGATTTTTATGGTACAGTTGTTCCCTTTGTAAAGCAACTTATACGCCTTGAAGAAAAGTACAAACTCCCTGTCAAAGTACGTATCAGTGATACCTTAGGTATTGGTCTACCTTACCCTGGAGCAGATCTCCCAAGGGGTATTCCAAAAATGGTCTATGGGTTAATTAACGATGCTGGATTACCTCATGAAAGATTAGAATTCCATGGACATAACGATTTCCATAAAGGAGTGGTGAATGCAACTAGTGCTTGGATGTATGGCTGTACATATGTTAACTGTACATTGCTATCGATTGGTGAAAGGGCTGGAAACACACCTCTTGAGGCGATGGTGATGGAATATATACAATTAAAGGGCACTGATAATGGAATGGATACAAAAGTAATAAGCGAAATAGCAGATTTTTATGAAAGTATAGGGTACGATATCCCTTCTTATTACCCTCTTGTAGGAAAGAATTTTACTGTAACACGTGCTGGAATCCATGCTGATGGAATTCTTAAAGATCCAGAGATATACCTTCCTTTTAATACAGAGAAAATTTTGAACCAACCACCAACAATTGCTATAACGCCCTACTCTGGAGCGGCAGGCATAACTTTTTGGATTAATCAATACTTTAAATTAAATGGAAACAAAAGGATAAACAAAAATGATCAAAAGGTGAAGAAAATCTGTGAATGGGTCGAAAAGAAGTATGCAAAAGGCAGGATGACCGCTATTTCGAATAAGGAGATGGAAGAACAGGTCGAAAAATATTTTTCTGAATTATGCTGAAATATTTTAGTAATAAGTAAAGATGCTTTTCAGAATATAGAACTAATCTTGGTAAGGTCTCCAGATCCGAATCTTATAATATATAACCTCTCCACGTCTTTCTATTACGGCTATAACCGCTTCTTTTCCCATTATTTTTATCTGGTTCACAATCTCATTTAGCTCTTTTATAGGCGTTTTTGTGCCTTCATTTAAACCACAGGCAACATATTTTGCTGATTTATTTCCATATTCGCCTCTATCGTAAACTCTAAAATCAAACCCGAATCCAAACCCTTCACGAACTACATATCCCCGACTCCTCAAATCTCTATAAATTAAAAAGCGGGTCCAGGCACTCGAGTCCTTAGATATAGCATAATCCACCAGCTTATTGACAGACATTTCTTTTTTTCCTTCAAATATTTTTATCATATCATTGTATAGCAGAAATATAGTTTCATAATCTTTTAACACGAATTTTCCATCTACCCTCTCTCCATAGCCTCTATTTTCTAATTCTTCAATAGCTATCTTATCGTCTATTATGACGCCTTTTTTTGATAAGTGCCCAGTTAATATGCAAGGTAATTCTTCTACCAAAATACATCAACAATAGATATATTCTATTTAATTGAAATTCCTTTGTTCAATAGTAATTATCGAAGCCTTTTACTATTAATGAATTCCTCAACCCAATGCTTTGCTACTGAAGCTGGAGCATGAATTGGTGGGTGTTTAAATGCCCAAGCACTAATGCTATTCAGAGGACCACCAATACCCCTATCTAAAGCAAGCTTCACACCTCTTATTACATCCATGACCACACCTGCTGAGTTCGGTGCATCCCACACAGATAATTTTAGATTGATCGCAAGAGGACTATCGCCAAAGTATCTTCCTTTAACATAGATATAGCATATCTTTTGATTATGGAGAAAAGGTATGTAATCACTGGGACCTATTTTAACTGGAAAATTATAGGGTACCATAGCTTTGACTGCAGAAGTCTTGCTGATTTCTTTAGAATGGAGTCGTTCACGCTCTAACATATTGAGGAAATCAGCGTCACCACCAACGTTCAATTGATAAGATTCATCAATTACTACTCCTCTCTCATTTAAGAGATTCACGAGTGTTTTATGGAGTACTGTGGCACCAAGCTGGCTTTGGATATCGTCCCCCGCAACTGGAACACCTTTCTCTTCGAATCGAATAGCCCATTCAGGGTCTGAAGCTATGAATACAGGCATACAATTAACGAAAGCACAACTCGATTTCAGAGTTTGTTCAGCGTACCAATGTGTGGCTTTCTCAGAACCTACTGGTAAGTAATTAATTAACATATCAGCATTTGTATCCTTTAAGACTTGTGCTACATCAATAGGTTCTTTTTCAGCAATGATCGAAACTTCTTTAAGATATTTACCAAATCCATCCATAACTGGGCCTTTTGACACCGTCACATCAAGCTTGGGTACATTTGCAAAATGCCTTGTATCATTCATCCCTGAAAATATGGCTTCAGAGAGGTCTTTGCCAACTTTCGTAGCATCTATGTCAAAAGCAGCTACAAATTCAATATCACTAATCTTGTAACCACCGAGGGTTAGAAAAGATAGTCCAGGTATTTTATCATTATCTAGGCTACTGTAGTAATGCGCACCTTGAACTAGAGCTGAAGCGCAGTTTCCTACACCAGCGATGGCGACCTTTATTTTACTTAATATTTAAACCCCCCTTTGAGTATTAAACACAAATTGAATAATTTTGCTGCTTTTGAAATTAGTTAGAAATAAATCTTTCCTTAGGATCCATTTTTCATACTTAAACAAACTTAGTAAACGCCTAATAGTTGGTTCTTTTTATTCCTTCCTTAGAGAACTTCTTGTTTTGATTTTAGGAAATCAATGACTAGTTTTGTAATCATTCTCTAATTTTTATTTATAAATTACAATTTTTATTTTGCTGATCTGGGGGGAAGGGCAATAGTTGATCAAGAGATGACGTTGGAGGGGTATTCGTACCGGACCAGCTCCCGTTTTGGTAGCCGCGTCAAAGTGTTAGTAAATGACATGAGGGTCTCGGTAATTGGTCCACGAGTGGGAGTTCCTACATATCGCCTGTTCATAGCCATACAGGTGGTTCTCCTCGGGCTAATAGTGCCGTCTCTTTTGGCGGCGGTAATACTTTGGGACTGGTGGTACTTAGTTCTCACGCTAGCTTTGCTGGGTGCTCATATCTTATTTGGTGGGATCGGGGCAGCTTCCTTCTGGGAGATAGCTAATATGGGGGGTCATAAAATTACCTCGTTCTCAATAAGCGCGGTCAAGCGTGTGAAGATCGGTCATGGCTGGGCCAGGAACGGCTTGTGGATAGTCATCCTGCCATACGTCTCCCAAATCAACAAAGTGTCGGAAGATCACGTCGTGTCATTCGAGGCGCCTGATGGGGTTAAGTCCAGAGACTCAGTTTATGCGATCTACTTCTGGGACGAGCATGACGCAGGCACTCTGGCGAGGCTACTTGAAGGCGGGGAGTCTGCGGCACAAAAGTCCGAAGAGGGTACGCTCTAAAATTTAAAAGCTTCCTATGTATCAACCCCTCCTCAATAGTGTTGAGAGACAGATTTAGAATTTTACCAGATCTAACTGTTATGCTTATTATATTGTCATTTAGGTATCATTTTTAAGCCCTAAATCTTTCTTTATTTATTATGGGAGGTCAAAGGGAGTAAAAATGGTCTGGAGTGGATATTCTAAAAGGACAATAAGTTGGAAAGACGAAAGCATAGTCTTAATCGATCAAAGGAAGTTGCCTAATAAATTAGAATTTATAGAGTGCAATGATTATCCTCAGATAGTAGAAGCCATTAAAAATATGGCTGTGAGAGGAGCGCCTGCTATAGGAGTGGCTGCTGCTATGGCACTTGGATTGGCTGCCCAAAAATCGAAGGCGAAAACAAAAGAGGACTTGATCAAAGAGCTTGAAGTTGTAGCAAGAAATCTTAAAGCGACACGTCCAACAGGAGTGAACTTATTTTGGATGGTTAAAAGGGTCATTGAAAAAGCGAAATCAATCGAAGGTGAGCTAGAAGATGTGAAAGTATCTGTGAAAGATGAAGCTCTACAAATTTCAGAAGAAGATGTGGAAATAAACCATGCGATAGGTAGAAACGGTATTACAATCCTTGAAGAAGGAGATGTAGTGCTAACCCACTGTAAATGACTTAGTTTTCAATAAGTCAGCAGAGTGCGGGTTCACTTGCAACAGTATGTTATGGTACAGCTTTGGGGGTAATTCGGGCGGCATGGGAGCGAGGAAGATGCGTACAGGTTATAGCTACAGAGACGAGACCTGCATTCCAAGGAGCAAGGCTAACATGCTTTGAACTTAAGAACGATAACATACCTGTGACTCTGATAACTGACTCTATGGTAGGTTATGTGATGCAAAAAGGACTAATTGATAAAATAATAGTTGGTGCTGATAGGATAACAAAGTCTGGTTATACCTTTAACAAGATAGGGACATACCAGATATCGGCACTTGCTCAGATTCATAAAGTTCCCTTTTATATAGCTGCACCAATCTCAACGTTTGATCAAACTACTGAGTATGAAGATGTAATCGTTGAGGAGAGAAGAGTAGAAGAAGTTGTTAAGATAAACGAAAAGAGGATAGCACCTAAGGGTATAAAGGTGCTGAACCCTGCCTTCGATATGACGCCACCAGAGTTTATTACTGGAATAATAACGGATAAGGGATTATTGCTACCACCATATGAAGAATCTATCAAAAGTATCTTTAATATAAAATCATAATTTAAACCGAAGTTAAATAGGATGTGGATTCGTATTTTACTATAGATGAGACGCAGAGAATATCTAATAGGGAAAGCCATTTATGATTGAACTTTTTAATTATGTCAGGACCAACTATTAAATAATTAGAGATTGTCCAAATTAATATTCTTATCATATTTGCACCTAATCAACTATAGATGCCCGTGGACTTTTCAGTGATGTTTCTTCAATATAAACTATCAGATATAGTTGTTTTACTCAAGCATTTCTTTTTATATAATTCCTTAACTTATCCACCAATAAAGAAGCATGTTCTGAACATTATTAAACATCGAGTATTGTAGTCAATAACTGGGGCTATAGCCTAGCATGGATAAGGCGTCAGCCTTCGGAGCTGACGATCGTGGGTTCAAATCCCACTAGCCCCACTCGCCGCAATTTAACTTCTATAACCTTTATATCAAGTAATTTAAATCGTATTTAAATAAGGGAATATAGCTACAAAATTTGATTTATTTTTATTTCGATTTATTTTTATTGCTATAGACTCTATAGCATTTTTATTATAGAGTAGCAATTTTATGAATAAAATTACAAAAATAGCAGATGAAACAATTCCATTATATTTGGATGGTCATTCACTCGGATACATCCAAGCATACATGAATCCTGAACAGATTGATATGAAGAAAATATATTTTATGAGCTTACCTATTGAACTATTCACATCATTCATTAAGGGAGAAATCCAGCCAAATGAATTTGAAGTTATCTCTCGATCTGATAAAAAAATAACGTACAAAGTCAATAACGAGAAGATCGCAATACCTGATAGTTTCATTGAATTTGTTCAAAGATTAGGTGAATCGGGCAATGCTTTTGACCAGTTATTAGAATTTGGGTTTATGGACACTTTTACTCATAAAATTATAAAGAGTAAGAGTGAAACCAAGCCCCTAAAACAAATTATATTGAAGGAAAAGGACAGAGAAAGGCTAAAAATCATAGATCAAATTAAGGAACATATTCCCAATAGTAAA
>JAKLZG010000024.1 GCA_024256165.1 Candidatus Methylarchaceae archaeon HK02M2 | reverse complement strand
ATATAACACAAAAGGAAAAACCAAAAGAACCTAAACATTGAAAAGCGATAATTAGATCATAAAAAAGTCATAAAACTAAGGCATCCACCAAGGTCTTATTTCCGTCCTTGATATATAGCTCTCTCTCATAAAAACTCCTTTCCTTGCTTGACGCATGCTTTTAATAGAGAAGCATGAAGTGTCAGAAAATCAAAGTAATTAGAAGTTTAACCCACGATCCAAGTCGTCTTATTTCACTAAAATAATACTCTTCATCTTCAACTTGACCTCGTGTTAATCTCGAGAAGTAGAAAGGTCGCCAGAACTCGTAAAAGCCAAGACTAACTTCATCCCTAAAATTTTTTGGATTATCTACTTTAATATCAGCTAGGGTTCAGCCGGCGTTCCAGAGTTACTTCATGGGCCATGCGGGAAACATAGAATCAGTATATACTTGCAGGAAACACCTACCAAAGGACCTGGTCTTGGCAACCAGATCATCATGGGTATATGTTGAACCGTGAAACTGTCTATGGCTCGGTCGATCTCCCTTCTGACCCACAAAGATCAAGAGAGAATTAGTAAATTAGAAATTTGAAGCAAGTTCAGCCCAGCCTCGAAAATGGATAAATAATGCCATATTTTTATCGAAATGAAATGCTTTCAAACAAAAAGTTATCCATAGTTACAATCAGCATAGTCATTTTCTCAGCATTCGCAACAGTACCGTTATTACTCGCTTGGTAACCTAATGAACCTAAAATAACCGTTAATCCATCTTCAGTCAGCCCTGGACAGATGGTGACTATCCTAGGCTCCGACTTAGTTCTTGTGTCAGTATATTTACGATTGCCCAACTTTTTTTCTCATCTCCAATCTTTGCAGCAAGGGCATTCGCTATTCTTTCACCTTTTTTTCTAATAAGTAGGAATAAAATATTCAATCAATCTTTTAATATCAAATTGGTCTATATCTTGAAAATTTAAATTTACTGTTGATAATAAAGTTGTTGCTATTAGGCTTGTGAAGATGTGCAAAGACTGTATAAATGTGATATAATGATGAAAAGGCATTGGTGGATGACAGAGAGAGACGACAAACTGGGCGAGTTCTACAATACATTATACTTACCATACACAGGAATGTGCCTATCATTTATCATCATCGGGGCTTATGCAGCTAAATCTGTTGACCTGTTCTTATTAGCACTAACATTATTAGCATACTTTCTTGGTCTTGGTATAGCTTCTCATATGGTAGATCAGTTAGCTGGTAAGCCCTGGGGCCATAGAATGACAGACAATGAACTTAAAATGATAATAGCAGTATCACTAATAGGTGCATTTAGTATAGGCGCTTATGGAGTACTATTAACTGACTATCCACTAATTATATTTATGGCACCGGCTGGATTCTTTGTATTTGCGTATAATTTCGAGTGGGGTCCAAGATCACCAAAGTTTGGCTTGTATAAGGGTAAGCCAGATGCATTATTTCACACAGATGCCTTCTTTGCTCTAAGCTGGGGATTTCTACCAACATTAACATCTTACTACGCTCAAGCATTAACTGTTGACATTATAGGGATAGCTGTATCACTGTTAACAGGGATTATAGCACTCCAAGAGATAACATTGAGCAGGTATTGTAAAACAATTAGGAGAGAGGTTGATTGGGCAAAGCTTTGTCTTATCAAGCCTGAGCGTGCATTGAAAATACTTGTTATACTAACATATGTTATAACAGTATCATTTGTGGTGGTTCACTATTTATAAGATAATAAGCGAAGATTTCGGCAGATTTATGCTGAATAAGATCATAGACCTTGAACATAAG
This sequence comes from Candidatus Methylarchaceae archaeon HK02M2, assembly GCA_024256165.1. Lineage (NCBI taxonomy): Archaea > Thermoproteati > Nitrososphaerota > Nitrososphaeria > Nitrososphaerales > Candidatus Methylarchaceae > Candidatus Methylarchaceae archaeon HK02M2. Next base: position 16,670 of record JAKLZG010000024.1, on the reverse strand, counting down.
TGTAATATAAAGCTCATCAAGTATCAGAAACTGTCATTATCAGAAGTTGCTACAGTTGAACAGATGCTTTCGATTAACTTGTTCACGCTAGCTTTATTGATTATTTTTTTGTAGCCGATATCCTCACTGATATAGGATTGCATATTGGTCCATAACGTTCCAATTTAGCGTTTTTTATCCGCTACAAACAACAACTAAGGAAATAATTCTTCCTCAGGCATGCATTTTTTGTGGATCCATCTCTCCTTATGCTTGACTATCTCCTGACCTACCTTGATGTCACCCTCACATTCTGAGCACTTTGTCTTGTATCTGGCTCTCACAATAAACCACTCCTTATTTCTTAATATTGACACAACATAAATGTCTTTGAAGTTTAATCTATCTGATTTTTTTATTATGGGCGTGCAGGTGTATAATCGCATTTACACAGGTAATCTCATGTTTGATAAATGCATGATTTATGGAGCAGAAGATGCGTTCGTGTACGAGAGGAATTTAATATATTTGCTCAAGGAGGCGGGACTAGAGGTAGAATAATAGAATGTCGAAAGAAGTTTTACCTAATGAGAAAGACATACCAGGAGCCAAGAAAGAGATCGTCGAGATAGTGCTGGAAGGCGAGGACCTGGAGATGTTCAGGGTCTTGAAGGAGGAGATGGGGATGGAGGACGACGCTCAAGCGATGAAGGAGATGCTGTCCTACCTGAACCCTATCAGGGTGGAGGTCGAGGTCCCCAGGAACTACTACGACTGCATAAGGAACGAGTTCACCAATCCACACCGAACATCCAGAACTAATGAAAAGCTTCCTGAAGAAGTTATTCTAAGCGAATCTTGGTTGAGTTGTCAGCCGACTTAAAGAGGGCAAAATAATAAATAATCAAAAGGCAAAACACACTTTAGGTACTCAAATGACAAAGTTTCCAAAATCTAATATTAACTCGGTGTATTGAAATGAGTTCAAGCAATAAAAGTAAGAATATTAGTTTTGGCTTCACGATAGGCATTATACTGAGTCCTCTAATAGGTCTTCTACTTGCTATAGTGTATCCAGATAGGGGAGCAGATTATCTGTTGACTATCTGTCTACCTTTAGGTATTGCCGTAGGTTGGACAATTGGATGGCTTTTGGGCGAGCGTGTATCACAGTTAAGCGAGCGTAGCATAGTGGCACTTGCAATGTTTGGAGTTATTATCTGGGTCCTCGTAATATTAGCCATAGAGATTTTCGGTTTGTATTAAATCTTGAAACTCATACTTGGCTTATAAAAAAACGCTTCTAAATAACAGTCTCCCAACCTATTGGGGCGGGTTGATGTTAAGGCCCCTACACCCTATTTTTTGCGAAAGTAATGAAACTACTGTTACCCGTGATCTCCGGCTTCACTACTCGACCACGCTCGGGTTCACGCTTGAAATTCTTTCCTTAAGACGGATTTCGCTCAAGGAAAGGAGACTAGCGAATGGGAAATGAATCCGCAGTTACTGCAGATTTTAAACGTTTAAAATTATGAGTGTTAGTTCATAATCAAGAGTCATGTAATGGATTCGATTCACTTCTTAGGCTTCTTCCTCATTTGATCTTACTTATCTCTTTGCCCAAAGCTTCTTTAAGTTTTGAAAAAGAATTCTGTGTATCCCCTATGGCTTTATTCAGGTCCTGAAATAACTTTTTGTCAATCCTTTCGTAGACGGCTTTCGGAAAATCCGTGGCGAATTTCACTATATCCGGATCGTTCGATCCTTTCAAATTCAAAATGAAAGAATACTCTCCATCTTCGACTTGACCTCGTATTAATCTGGAGAAGTAATAAGACTTCCAGAACTCATCAAATTTTCCACTAACTTCATTTCTAAATTTTGTTGGATTATCTACATGAATATCTTTCATTCGATTGTCAGTTTCTTCATCAACTATTCGTTGGACCTCTTTTACAAAAATCTCCCTGATTTCAAAGTATCTTTTAGCTTGACCTTGCCAGTCTTCAACTGACTTGCGTATGGATTCGTCTGTCAAAACATAAAATATTTTTTCTTTTACGATTAGAATGGGATTGAGTCTCATTGGCGTTTATCTGCTGTACAAGCGTCAAGTCTCAAGAATAAAAAATCTAATAAACTATAGTTGCCTAATATGTCTAACGTGGATAAAGAAAACGCCAAAAAGAAACTCGGCGAACTTGTTAGCAAGTACGAACAAGTGTGCAGTAGTGTAAAGGAGGGCGAATTTAGTGAGGCTGATGTTGGTTCCAAATTCATCTTGCCATTGCTAGATATTTTAGGTTGGGACATCAACGACATAGATGAAGTCAAAGAGCAGAGAAGAACGTTATCTGGACTAGTAGATTATTCTTTGGCGATCCACGGGAAGCCTCACCTAGTTGTTGAAATTAAGAAGTTCACTGAAGACCTCGACGGCTATCGAGATGTTCGCGGGCGTAGGGAGACTTTCCCGTCCAATTTTAAGTGGCTAACAATTTATTACAGGAATGTTTCAAGATAAGCTACTAAGTCGTCTATCATCATGCAGACTTCTTGTTGTACTGCTTGGTCTATTATCCAGTCATTGTTCAGTCTTCCGTCGATGAAACCGTCACTTTTTTCTCTCATGTTGTTTCGAAGATCTTTTATGGCTCCATTCCATTCCTCGTCAACTATCATATCATTGATAGCAGAAAGCATGTTGCTTAAGGCCTTTTTCCTCTGGCTTGGATTGTTTTTAAACACCTCATCTGGCAGATTTTGAATATACTCATTGATGATTTCTGGGGCTTCTTCAGCACTTGCCACAATAACCTCCATTATGTCGGTTCCAACACCGCCATCATCATCTGTTACGGTCAAAGTCACCGTGTAGGTTCCAGGCTCAGAATATACGTGACTTGCTGTTGTGGTTCCCGTTGCGTCTGGTTGAACGTTCTCTTCGTTTAAAGTTCCAGATACAACTGTTCCATCGCCGAAATTCCATGTAGTAGTATGGGTATCTAACCAGCCAGGATCCGTAAAGCTGCCGGTGAATGTCAGCGTATGGACGATTGGGAGAACGAAGTGTGGATTTGGCTGGTCCATGGCATCAATAGTTGCAGTCGGTGCCACATTATTCACCATTACAGTTAGAGTATCGGTACCTTGTGCGCCGTCATCATCTGTAACGGTTAACGTGACTGTATATTCTCCGTTATCCCCATAGGCGTGAGTGCCTGTCACGGTTCCTGCGCCATCAGACTCTACCACGGTTCCAGACTCTGCAGGTGAACCATCACCCCAATCCCATACAGCCGTATGTATGTCTTCAGTGTTAGGATCCGTGAAGGAGCCTTCCAGCGACACCAAGTCACCCTCATCAACTGTCTGGTCGGGTCCAGCATTTACCGTTGGAGGTATACTTGGCATTAATATACGAAACCAAATCTGAGAACTATCTTCTTCTGTTCCTGCGCTCGTCAACACGTCCCCACATGCTCCTTCAAGATCTCCTGAGATAGCTCCATTTGCGAGGTTTATCGTTAGGACTAGGTCTCTGCCTCCCTCTGGATTAATATCAGATTGGTCGTCATCGTTAGGGGCTTCATCTTCATCCCAGACCTGAATCTTAATTTCTGCGGACCCGGAGAGCCCTACGTATCTTGCGAACGCCCATCCTGGATAAATGTCATTGTTATCAATGACTTGATTGCCCTCATTTATGAAACGGAAACCGTTTATGTAAACCCTGACATAGAAGTCTGCGTTGCCCCAAAAAGGGTCATGGTAGTCCAAAGCATATATATGATTGATGACAACCGTTAGAGCAGAGTTCTGGCTAACCGTTTCATAGAATAGCTCGTACAAAGCAGCTGTTGCTCGTATGGCGTGGAGTAAACAATTTTCGCGGATCACTCCTAGGTCACCATCATCGTTGTTATCACCAGCATCATTGTCATCCAAGTGATAGGCATACCTCGGTTTGGTAATTGAATCCATACCAAGTTCCGAATATATTTCGTCCATCCAACCACCCCAGTAATCGTTAGTGTCTCCATCATAGTCATCTGAGGGGAAGAAGTCTCCGATCTGATTAGCCGTGTAGAACAGATAGAAGAGTGGGTCGAATGTGTCCTCAGGAATTTCAAACTTGCCCATTGAACTTAGCCAATCTAGTTCAGATTGACTGAGCATAGCATGTCCATAAGTCATCCAGTCTTCATAGCAGTCATCATCAGGCCAGTGCATATCTTCATGCGCATGAGCTGGTACCGTCATATCGGCAAGAAGATGAGCAATATGTCCTAAATATTCGTAGGCCCGATTTATGTGTCCATATCCGTATTCCCCCAAAGCCTTCCCATATGCATATTCTCCCAAAGCCATCCCCCACAACACTTGGGCTTTCTGCCAAGCATTTTCTGCATCTTCGACAAACGGTGAGCTATCAACGGGATCGTTAATTCCTTTGTCTACATCCCAAAAGTGAGTGTAAGTTACGGGAGACCAATCATAGACGTGGTCCGTGAGGTCTTCATGTCCCGCGCCAGAATAGATTTGTCCGAAATAGTCATTGATTTCGCCATTTGAGTACAGAGACAAGGCTGCAAAGGCTATGTACTCATGTACTGGCTGACCATCATCACCTACCGAGTAAGCTAACGCATTCGGGATGCACGTCAGACCAATTGCCAGGACAAATAATAGTGACATAGTTAAGAGAGCGAGTGCCTTTTCCATTCTTGTATTATTTCTGATTATGGCTATTGAAAAATTTCTATTAGAAATCATTGTTATCTTAGAAATTGGGAAGGATATATGTAAAAACCTTATCAATTCACACTTAACTTACAAGTAATTATTCCTTTTAAATAAAATATTACAGATAAGTTATGGATAAAGGAAAAATAGGGTTCAGGGAAGAAGCTACTATTACTACGATGAGCTTACTCCTACGATCTTATATCGAAGACTTTAGGCTCAGATCTGGCTTGGATGTCCGCAAGGCATCATACGTCCCATAGTTATTCTAAGGAGTGACATCCTCAAACCGATCAAGAGAAGATAATCCACCTCGCAGACAGTATGGCATCAGGAGTAGATCGTCCAGAGGATTCCTACAAACAGAGGCCTAAGCCAAAGCCCCCAATAACCTTGACTCATCCTCTTTCTAAGGGAAGTGTAGTTAAGAAAAATGACGAAAAAAGGCTCATTGATGCTAACAAAGAGACAGAACTGATATTGGAAGAAGCCTCGCCCATCTTGAAAAAGAGTCCTATGGAAGTTTTCTTAAAGATATTTGAGAAACTTAAGAACAGTCAATTGACCAAGATTCCTGCGTATACAGAACCGCCCATCAACGACAACAGCCTATTCGATCACCTCAAGCTAACAACAGCCATTGCAACAGTCATATATCTGTCGAGTGGATACGTGGGAGACTTATTTATGAACTATTTTTGTGTACTTAATTAAAAATTACACCACAATTAATTTAATAAAGGAAGTAGGCGATTCGAATATAGAGGCATATAATTGTAGAGGTAGGTGATAGGAAGAGTTGCCAAAAGTTGAGGTCTCTCGGGTTATCAAGGCGCCGAGAGGTAAGGTCTGGGAGGTCGCGGCCGACCCTGAATCAATGCTTAGATGGTGGCCCGGCGTCGAGTCTCCCCGAGTTGACATCCTTAGTCGAGAGGGAAATACCATCACAATTAGGGGCATGGCAACTGTGGGAGGCAGAGAAGTCACAATGACTGAAAAGTGGACGCTCCATCCACCGGAAAAGATCGAAATGGAGATCTTGGAAGGCCCGATTCTCGGTAAAACCATCCAAACATATGAGGAAGTCCCTGAAGGGACAAAGGTAACTTGGTCTTCCGACGTTCACTTTAAAGGAGTTCTGGGGAAGATTCTGGGACTCTTCGTCGGCTCCAGGGTCAAGGACTCAGTCGGGCAGCCATTAGAGGAGATGGCGAAATATATCGAGGCCCAGTAGTCTCTAACTTTTCTTTCTACTTTCTACAGAGTTAAAATTTATGCGCGTGTAATCGAATCGTTTAAAGAGAATATTAAATCTAAAAAGCACAAAAAAAATCTTATATTTGTAATTCATGTTATTATTCATTAATGAGCATATCAAAGAAGTGGGATATTTGGCTAATATGTGTGACCTTTTTAGCGAATTTAAGAGATCGAATTTAAGAGAACTAGTCGATGCTATCAACTTGTTGTAAAGTTGCTTTGAATAGTCCTTCATGTCCGTGGTACTTACGTAGCATTTCTTTGTTTATGCCGAGGTCGATGGATATGCCGTCGTAGTCACACCATTCACATGTTATTTGAAGTCCAAGTCTTCTTTTATTTCTGTCGATTAGCCGTATGTATGAAAGTAATTCGCCACATTCCGGACACCTAGGTTCACTCATATCGATTTTAAACATATAGAGGAATTAGTGGGGTATCCCTTATTAAAATTCAGGTGTATAATTTTTTTCGGAAAATTAAGGGGTCTTTGGCCCCTTCACTATCGCTCATAATATAAAACGGCGACTATCTCATGGGCAACGATCTGATTTTTTAATTATGGGCGTGCCCTCTCTTGCTTGCCCTACGAGGGCTGGAGGAACCGAACGGGCAAGTTTTCCCCACCGGCGTGTTGGTTTTCGGTGACTTGGCGCCGGGCGCCCCACAGATTTGAAAGGGTCGGATTGTCAGAGATTCATATATATTTCAGGAAAATAAAAGAACGGATATATGATCAAACAAAACTCCCTAGGAAATAAGATTCTACGGGCTTATCCTATAAAAACCTCTGTAATCTTGGTTTCTTTTGATTTTGTAGCCAAAGAAGATAGGAAAGTAGTTAATGAAAGATTAAGCGAATATTTTGAAACTAATATTCAATTGCATCACGAAGATAAATCATTTTAGACAGGGAATATTAAAACATATAAAATCGATTTGAGTGTGCCAGATTTCCAAACAGTAGTGAGTACTCTATTTAAAAATAACCCTCGGAAAAAATGCGGGGTGCGGGATTTGAACCCGCGTTGCCAGCTTGGGAGGCTGACGTCCTAGACCAGACTAGACCAACCCCGCCATCGGTCTGGTTATCTCCGATCAACTTTTTAGCTATTGCCTTTTTCGTAGCTTTCTAATTATGCTAGGAACTAATCACCGATTTGGAGATACAAAAGGGCATTCTAGATAAGTAAATATAAGGATGAGTTCAAAAACTAATTGCGTAGGGAACTAAGGTCATAACAAAGGGACAAAATATGAGGAAAAATTCAATGAATTTGAATAATCAAAGAATTGCTTTTCAAGGAGAACTTGGTGCTTACAGTGAAGAAGCTGCTTTCAAATATTTTGGAAACTTGATACAAACGATAGGATGTAAAACATTGTCGGATGTTTTTCAAATTTTAGAAGAAAATAAAGTTGATTTTGTAATAATTCCCGTTGAAAATTCGTTAGAAGGAAGCATAGGCCAATCTTACGATTTGCTATTAGAATATAATTTGAAAGCCTATGGAGAAATTTTTCACAGAATAAAACATTGTTTAATATCGTTTTCTAATAATGATCTGAAATCTATTAAAACGGTTTACTCACATCCTCAGGCGTTAGGACAATGTAGAAAATTTTTAGAAGAATTGAAATGCGAAATAATGCCTTTTTATGATACTGCTGGTAGCGTCAAAATGATAAAAGAGAAGAATTTAAGAAATGCTGCGGGAATAGCCAGTGAAAGGACAGCAAAAATTTATGGAATGAAAGTTATCGTAGAAGGTATAGAAACCAATCGTAATAATTACACAAGATTTTTAATATTATCGAAAAAGGGTTCAGCACCAACAGGGAATGATAAAACCTCTATTATATTCACAACTAGGCACGTTCCTGGAGCTTTACATAATGCCTTAAGAATTTTTTCAGACAATGATATTAATCTAACAAAGATAGAATCAAGACCAATCGTTGGAAGACCTTGGGAATACAATTTCTATTTAGATTTTGAAGGTCATTATACAGACAAAATAGTTAGCAAAGCATTACAAATTTTAAAGCGTAATTCTCTATTCGTAAAAATAATAGGTTCTTATCCTAAGGCAAAAGAAAATTTCAGTAAAGAGTAATTTAATGAAAATAGCCTAACATGTTTGGTGTCTTAAAATGAAAATAGCAATAATAGGTGGCGCAGGAAATATGGGAAAATGGTTTTGCATTTTCTTCTTGAAACAAGGATATGAGGTAATAGTTTCAGGAAGAACTAGACAAAAATTATTTAATTTATCAAAAGAAATTCCAGTAGAGGTTGCTAAAAATAATATCGATGCTGTAAAGAAAGCCGATATTATTTTGATTTCTGTTTTATTACAAAGCTTTGAAGATGTTGTAAAAGAAGTGGCGCCTTACATTAAAGAGAATCAAATTATTTGGGATATAACATCTGTAAAAGAAATTCCATTGAACATAATGCACAAATATATTAAGAAGGGAACGATCCTAGGAACTCATCCAGTTTTTGGACCAGGAGCAAAAGATACGAATGAAAATTTCGTTCTTACTCCTACCAACAAAAAAGAGGAAAAATACGCTAGAGAATTAAAAATATGGCTAGAAGAAAGAGGTTTTAAAGTTAGTGTAATGTCTCCAAGAAAGCATGATGAACTAATGGCAGTTATTCTAGGATTATCCCATTTTGTTGGTTTGGCTGTTGGAGATACATGGCTTGAATTGAATTTTAGAGAATTAGAAAAAATTTCTGGTACAAGTTTTAAAACTCTTTTTAATCTTGTAGAAAATATTGTTAATACAGATCCAGAATTCTATTCTGTCCTTCAGATGAATCTACCTGATATCAACAAAGTAGAAAGTTTATTTAAAAAGAAAATTGAAAAGTGGCTAAATATCATAAAGAATAAGGATAAGGAAAGATTTGTAACAGAGATGATAACCTTAAGAAAAAAATTAGAAGAATCAAGAAGATATAGTATAAAAGATAACAGTTGCCAAAGCTCTTAGTAAGAAGAACTATTAAAGGCTATATTGTAGGTAAGATATTTAAATCGAAGCATATCGTTGTTCTGATGATCCTACAAGCTATGCATATAAGGGAGCGGCAGACGCCAAAGCAGCTTTAGCTTCTATGACATCTTACATTTCAGATTTGGAAGGTATCTTCGATTTGGGGGTCACCAAATCTTTGCTTCTGGATGAAATTCGGAACGCCTATAATAAAAGGAAAACCATTCATCTGGAGCGAGTCGCAATGGAATGGACAGAAACTCCGTGATGTGCCAGATTCAGTAGATGGGGAATATAACCTTTTACATGTATATATCAGATGAAATTTATCCCATATGAATCTCTTACTGGCACTAACCGCCACCTTCATAGTTAAGCCAATAATTCGAATAGTAGATGACATCTCCTTTGACGAAGAGCTCTGAGCCACATAATGGGCACTTCTTGATAGGTTCAACCATATGCTCACCATATATTAATCGAACTCTAATTAAACATCTTGGATATCGATGAAAAATGGGGAATCTAGATAGACCCATTGTTAAGAAATTTCAACTTACTTAACTAAACGGCTCAGAGGGCATATAGCAATGGGGACAAACACTATCCCTGCCACCTTTGTAGATGTGATAAGTTCTTAATCGCAACAAATTCCAGAATCGTGAGTATCACTATAAAAGTGAAAGATGATTCTTTTTGATATCGACTATTTTTAATGAATAAAGCAGATCTATCCTTATGTGAATCTTAAATAGATGTTTCTCATCCTAATATCTATGCCTATAGCGTTCGTATTGATGAGTGTAGAGTCGGGCTCTGATAGGGCCATCATGAAGAAGCTAAAAGATATGGTGGTTGAAGAAGCCTACGAAATTTATGGCGCCTATGACATCATAGCCAAAATCAAAGCGGAGAGCGTAGATAGGTTAAAGGAGATAGTCATGAAGATAAGAAAGATAAAAGATGTACGTACCACACTTACTCTTTTAGTAGTTTAAACTTTGGCAACGAGAAAAGAGTCGTAAAAGAAGACAATAGAAGATAGAACGAGAACTTTCACGATCGAAGAAAATGATGGATATGCGTTGGGCGCCATGATGCGTTTAATCATGATATACCCCACAATGCCCTATTTAATCATCTGAAGTTAAAACTCTTCAATAAAAGAAGTTTAGATATTCCCTTGATTATTCGTGAGATATATACACTCTCTCAACAAAATGGTAAATCGGCAACTACGCCCCCAGTATTTTTGACCCTTTTAAGGTCTCATCCCACACAAAATCGCGATCATTAAAGATGAGGCTGTTATATCGGCCGTTGTCCCAGGGTTTAGCCGGTTTTGTGAATCTCTCAGATTTTTATCTAATCGAATCAGTGCTTTCCCCCCAGCCTTAGAAGTTAGACCTCCCAACTTCAAGACATTCTTGGCTTGTCTGGAAATCTTCTTAGCTTCGACCAATCCTATCTCCACTGCTTTATTAATCTTCTTTACATGCTTCACCCCAACCTTTCTAGCTACGAGTGTATCAGGATATTTTGCTAATATAGTCAGGAATGTATGTACTGTTGCTATGTTTATATCACCAATCTTTTTATAGATGTCTATTAGAGTTTTATAGCCTACATTAAAAGAAAGTCTCATCCCTGTAGTTAGCTCTTTGGCTATATTATCCCATCCAGATGAAATCTTCATCAGCTCATATAAGTTGATATCTTTCTCTATTAACTTGCTTTTTACATTGCTTTCTATAATGTCTGGTGCGTCTTCTACCTCCAACCGACCTAGAGCCTCGATGCTAGAGGTAAGAACTACATCGCAGACATCCATAGCGTCTTGAGGAGTTGTCAATCTCATGATCTTTGATAGAATTTGACGTAATTTGTTAGGTTCCACCCTTTCAAATTTTATGGTAGTAAATCCGGCCGATGCTGCCAAAGGTACGAAGAGTAGGCTTATGCCAAGATGCGTGTTACCTCCTTTGTGCCATAATCTAACTTCATGAATAGCTTTCTTAATGTATCTGCCGATTTCTATCTCATCGATTCTGATCTGATCAAGGCTTGCCCTCATTCCCCTTAATGCAACTTCTCTTACAGAAGGTCCAAGGGCTATAGAGCCAGCCAGATAATGCTCAAAGCGCGTGTCGATGAAATCAAAATCTCTATGTACGTTCCCAGGTTTTGGTGTGCCACTCACTTCTAAGGCTGATGCAAGTTGAGCTGACATCATTATATTATCAGCTATCTTTAAAAGGTCCTTTTCCATAGTAGGTATAACAAAAGTATCTAATGATATATCTTTGTTTATCTTATCTTATACTATGAGAATAACTGAACTCTTAAATATTTACTATTCTTCTTCAGATGACTTTAGCTATTTACTATAAAATCGAAAAAAGGAAAAATTTATAAATATAGCTTTAGATTTATATAATAAATTTAGGTAAACCTAACATATAAGGGGGGTATTGCGTCGAAGATACGTTTTAGTGATATGGAATCCGTTAATAAGGGCGTCGTCGTTAGGATCAAAGAAAGCGGTACGACTAGACGCCGTATCATGGATATGGGAATAGTCGGAAGATCCGAGATAAAAGTAATCCGCCAAGCGCCCCTGAAGAATCGTATGGAGTTCGAAATTCGAGATTATAATTTACTCTTGAGAAAAAAGAAGGAGATAACATATATGTTTATTTGGAGGGAGAGTGATGGGAATATTACGCTTCCCTCACCGTAGACGAGCTCATATCAAGAAATTACATCATAGAGGAAAAACCAGAAGTTATCGTCGATATATGCCTCTGGTTATGCTTCCTATAGGTGCCAAGGGGAAGATTACTGGAATTCTTGGTGGTAGAAGGGTAGTTAGGAGATTAAGCGATATGGGTTTTATTCCTGGTGTTGAGGTGAAGGTTGTGCACTCCCATGCTTCCCCTAATCATGGACATGGAGGACCTTTGGTAGTCGAAATTAAGGATACGAGGATCGCTCTGGGGAGGGGAGTTGCCATGAAGATCATGGTACAGGAGTCGATGGTTAATAGTACATACAGTGGCATTGATAGGGAACCCAAACGTGGGTAAGTCGGTCATATTCAATAACTTGATACCTGGCGCAAGGCAGCATGTGGGAAACTGGCCAGGCAAGACCGTTGAAAAGAAAGAAGGTAAATGTATCCACAAAGGGATCGAGTTGAAGATAGTTGACCTACCTGGAACTTATAGTCTCACCTCCCGCGCCGTGGACGAGCTTATATCACGAAACTACATCATAGAGGAAAAACCAGAAGTTATAGTCGATATAGTCGACGCATCAAACATCGAGAGGAACCTTTATCTCACACTCTTGCTACTTGAGCTGGAAGCAAACTTAGTTATAGCTTTGAACATGTTCGATATCGCGGAAAACAAGGGCTATAAGATCGATGTGAAGAAGCTCTCGGAACAACTTAGTGTGCCGATAGTTCCGACAGTGGCGACCACTAAAGAGGGCATGGAAGAACTTAAGGATGAAATAATCAAAGCTGCAATAAGAAAAGGCTCGATAAAGACCAAGATAACCTATGGAGAGAAGATAGAAGATTTGATAAACTCCATAGTGAAGATCATAAAAAAAGATGAGACTTTGGCTAAAAATTATCCACTGAGGTGGATGGCAATCAAGCTCTTGGAGAAGGACGAAGAAATTCTAGAAAAGATCAGGAATAGCAAATACCACCATGAACTAATGGAGGTGATATCTTGAAGGCAAGAGAAGTCCTAGGGGACGACCCAGAAATCGTACTTGCAGATGAGAGGTACAATCTTATACACACCATATTAGACACTACATTGGTAAGAGGGGCTAAGAAGTGGGCCCAATCTGATATGCTTGACAAGGTTTTCCTTCATAAATATCTAGGTATACCTGTATTCCTAACCCTTGCTTGGGCCATGTTCCAGTTTGCTTTTGATGTTTCCGCGCCCTTCATGAAGATGATAGGCCTCTTCTTTGGGTTGCTTGCCGAAGCATCAAGGGGCATCCCTAATGAGGTCCTTGCCTCCTTTTTAAGTGATGGCATCTTTGGCGGATTGGGTTTCATATTAACTTTCATACCTCTCATATTCTCCTTGTTCTTTGCAATAGCTATCTTAGAAGACAGCGGCTATCTAACTAGAGCAGCCTTCATCATGGACAAGTTTATGTTCAAGTTAGGACTACATGGAAGATCCTTCATACCAATGCTCCTCGGTTTTGGATGCAACGTACCTGCCATGATGGCTACTAGGAGTATCGAATCTGAAAAGGACAGACTAATAACACTATTGATCAACCCATTTATATCTTGCTCTGCACGACTTCCTGTCTATATCCTTATAGCAGGCGCCTTTTTCGGTTCAATGGCGTCTACAGCGATATGGTCCATGTATTTTTTAGGGATCGTCTTAGCCATACTGTTGGCACTATTATTGAGAAAGACTGTACTGCGAGGAGAACCCACTCCTTTCATAATGGAACTCCCACTGTACAAAACGCCTACATTTCACGGATCTGTAATCCACATGTGGGACAGAGGTGTTCAATTCCTTAAGAAGGCGGGTACATACCTCTTGGTTGGCGCGATCATACTATGGTTCCTGTCGAGTTTCCCTTGGGGCGTTGCTCAAGAATCTGTTGAACTCTCCTATACAGGACAAATAGGCCACGCTTTAGAACCGATTTTCAGACCCCTTGGATTTGATTGGCGGATCGTTTCTTCCCTGATCTTCGGATTCATGGCTAAGGAGATCGTTGTAGAGTCACTTGGAATAATTTATGCAGTTGAAGGAGAAGCAGCGATTGCAGGAGCTTTAGTTGTGGACTACACGCCCCTTATCGGCTTTGCTTTGATGGCTTTCATCTTATTGTATATACCTTGCCTTGCAACAGTTGGCACAATGAGGAAGGAATCAGGTTCTTGGAAATGGACTATCTTCCAAGTAGTCTTGTCACTCGTCTTAGCCTACCTAATCGGACTAACCATCACAGGAATAGGGGGTATGTTAGGATACACTTAGAGGTGAAAAAATGGGGTTCAACAAAAATGTTGGAACGGTAATAGGAGTGTACTCCTTTTTCATAGGAATGACATATACCCTTATCGGCCTCCTAGAGATAGTGATAGGATGGGGCGACTTTATAGGAAGTGGCGCCTCCCTAATCCCACCTATAGAACTAGCCGGGATAAACCTTATTCCACCAGATGTCTTGGGCGGAATCATGTTGACAATAATTGGAGCTGTCTACCTCACAGGAGTAAGACAACAAGCACGCGGCGACCGAGAAGGATTGTCCTTCCTCCTTGTCGGTAGCCTTCTCGCAGCTGTATTTTTTGGGGTATTTACGGCGATAATGCTAGCAAACGGCTTAGGATACGTGTTTCAGTTCGAGGACTGGCTGAAGTGGACATGGCTTGACGATCTCAAGCCGGAAATATGGCTATTCCCATTAGCATTGCCTGGAGCGTATCTGGCCTTAACTAAAAAAGAGTGGAGAGAGTGATCGGCATGATAAAGGAGATTTTGAGGGCAATTCGTGATGGAGGCCTTTTAAGCAAAGGCGATATTGCAAACGATATGGGAATCCAAGAATCTACCTTAGAGAGTGTTCTTTCTCTACTTTCATCAAAAGGCTACCTTAAAAGGATCGAGGGCACCGAGGAAATGTCAAAGGGCTGCATAGTATGTCCAACAAGCAGAGAATGCATGAAAAAACCATCAACTGGCAACTCATATATTATAACCAAAAAGGGAAAAAATTACTTGGAAAAGATATAGTTGTATTTAATAAAGGATAGATCTAAATATGTTAAAGATGGAAGAGCTAAGTAAAACTGAAGAGACCTATCTTGAGAGAATCTACGACCTTACTAAGGAAAAGGGTTACGCAAATGTCGTGGATATTGCAATGGCACTTAACGTTAAACCTCCAAGCGTCACTGAAATGCTCCAAAAATTGGAAAAACATAATCTCGTTAATTATGAACGATATCGAGGCGTCACGCTAACCAAAAAGGGTGAAGTGTTAGCTAAATCACTAGAACAGTTTCACGGGACTTTAAGGCGATTTTTTGAGATCTTGGGCGTGGACAAAACCATCGCTGATGAGGACGCTTGTGAGATAGAGCATTCTATACATCATGAAACAATAGAGAAGCTAACAAAATTCCTAAAGTTCATACAAGAATCACCTAAACACCCAAAGTGGCTTGAACACTTCAGATATTATGAGAAAACAGGCAGATACAGATGTAGGGAAACAGAATAAGGTTGATCGTTTTAGGCCAACCTTAAAATAATCCTTAGAGACCTTCGACCAAGCAGAGAGTTGACCTTAATGATCGTCTCTTGCTAGGGAAATTATCAAAGGAAGAACTTGTTCACCCTTTAGAATCTTCAGACTACCTATTGAGGCATCTTTCTCTGTAAACCTGCATGTACCATCTGTTGTTATACTTCCTCCAGAGATCAATAATGGTACTGGATCTGCGCTATGACTCCTAATCTGGCAAGGGGTTGAATGGTCTGCAGATATAGCGATGATCACTTCATCCAGATCGATACGCTTTAACAGATTGCTGAAGAACCTAGAATCTATACTCTCTATCACCTTCTTTTTCCGTATCGCATTCCCATCATGCCCTGGCTCGTCGGGTCCCTTTATATGCACGTACACACAATCATAACTCTCTGATAGTTCAGCCGTCTTTTCTGCTTTAACTTCATAATCTTCTATACCCCCAGCTTCAGCCTCAACCATACCTGTTAGCCTAGCTATCCCCCTCTCTACTGGCATATCCAAGAGACATACAAACCTTAAGCCATACTTTTCGTCAAGCTTCTCAAGCCTTGGCAATGAGTTGCCAGCATCTCTGAGTAATATAGCGTTGCCAGGCATCCCACCTTCTTTCTCCCTATATATATTCACAGGGTGCTCCTTCAAAATTTCTATCGACTTCTCTGTAAACTCATTGACCAAATCGGCAGAAAGCTTTGTCTCGCTTTTTTCATCCAAGGCTCGAACCTTCTCTAACTTTAAATCTCCCTTCCCTACTTTTGCAACCCCAACTCCTTCTAACCTTGAGTATGCTGGATCTGAGTTTGAGATATTCGATGACAGAATCATACCTTCTGCCTTGATCACCAAAACCGCTCTATGGGCTACAGTAGATACAAATTCAAAGGAGGTCTTTGGGTAAGATAGCTTTACATCTTTATTGATCGATTCTGCAAGTGTCTTAGCCTCCTTGCTAGATAGGTCTCTTCCAACCCTCCTGTCCATTATGACCCTATCTTTACCTATTGTGGCAAAATTCGCCCTTATAGCAAGGTCTCCATCTTTAAAACTAACTCCGGCACCAACAGCTTCTATAACGCCTCTTCCAGCGTAACCTTCTTTAAATTCGTAACCTAACATATGAAAGACAGCTATATCAGATTCAGGTGCTATGTCCTTACCTACAGGGTATACAAGACCGCTGATACCTCTTCTTGCAAGAGAATCTAACCATGGTGTATGGGCTGCTTCAAGAGACGTGATCCAATTTAGCTTAGGATCGGGTCTATCACCTACGCCATCAAGTAGAATGTAAATCAAACCTTTCATATTTGCCATCCTTATTATTGAGCATGCCGTCATTTATACTATTTCTT
>JAKLZG010000023.1 GCA_024256165.1 Candidatus Methylarchaceae archaeon HK02M2 | reverse complement strand
TACTATTAGCACTCGATAAAAGGCATATAATGGATGATAAAACTGATTATGATGTCATAATAATTGGAGCTGGACCAGCTGGTATTTTCTCAGCTTTGGAACTATGCGATAAAACAGATCTAAAAGTGGCAATCTTTGATAAAGGCAGAGATATCTTTAAACGTAATCGTTCTCCAAGTACTATTCTTTCAGGATGGGGAGGATCGGGAGCTTTTAGTGATGGTAAACTTAACTTTTCTACAGAAACTGGAGGATGGCTCAAAGATTATGTTGAAGAAACAAAATTACATGAACTTATTGAAGAAGTGGATAAAACATATTTAAAATTCGGAGCTCCGAAGTTAATATATGGAGATGATGAAGATGCAATTTCAGAAATCTCAAGAAAAGCTACACATGCAGATCTTAAACTAATCCCCAGCAAAGTCAGACATCTTGGGACTGATTTATGTCCCGAAATTCTTAAAAAAATGAGAAAATCTATCGATGGAAAAATTTCCATTAATATGGAAAAAAACGTCACTAGAATTCTCACAAAAGGAAATCACGCACGAGGGATTGAGATTAGCGACGGTGAAAAAATTTTGTCCAAGTACGTTATAACTTCACCTGGTAGAAGTGGAGCTGAATGGCTTAAATATGAAGCTAACAGACTTGGTCTAAAAATTACCAGCAACTTTGTCGATATAGGCGTGAGAGTGGAGGTACCAGCAGCGGTTATGAGTTGTCTTACTGATACATTATATGAATCAAAATTTGTTTATTATTCTAAATATTTTGATGATAGGGTTAGAACATTTTGTATGTGTCCTAACGGTTCAGTTGTAACGGAATACCAAGATGACATGATATCTGTAAATGGTCATAGTTACGCTCAAAAAAAGACTGATAATACAAATTTTGCGATTTTAGTAAGTACTTCTTTTACAGAGCCTTTTAAAGAGCCAATAGCATATGGGAAATATATTGCCAAACTAGCAAATTTACTAGTTGGATCTGTTATTGTACAAAGATTTGGTGATTTAGAATTAGGAAAAAGATCGACTCCTTCAAGACTTAGTAGGAGTATAGTAACGCCTACTCTTGAAGAAGCTAAACCGGGAGATTTGAGTTTTGCTTTACCTTGGCGATACTTGGGCGATATAAAAGAGATGCTCCACGCTTTAGATAAAATTACACCCGGAGTATATTCAAGACATACTTTGCTTTATGGTATCGAGGTCAAATTCTATTCTTCTAGATTGGAACTTAGTAATGTCCTTGAGACTAAGATCAAGAATCTGTTTACAGCAGGGGATGGTGCTGGAATTTCTAGAGGCTTGGTGCAATCATCAACATCTGGGATAATAGTAGCTAGAGAAATAATAAAAAGAGAAAAACGTTTGTAATAGTATAATATCAATGATTTCCTAGCGGAATTAACTAAATAAAAAAATTTTATTTTTTTACTTACTAGGTTGATTTCAGTTCTTGAAGTTGTTGATTAACTTTTTTTTCTAAGTGATTAAATTCTTCGCCTATTTCTTTAATAAACATTTCATGCATTATTCTTACTTTTTCTTTTGTTTCTTCAAATCTTTTTTCTACAAAATTCTTTTCTTCAGACAATTAACTTGATCTCCCCCTTTCTAATATTTTTTTTACATGCTTAAGCCTTACAAATTCTTCCCTTTCTCTCTCTTCAAGAGTTGAGGTTATGTACTTTATCGATTCTTCGTAATGTGGAATAATGACAAACTCTAAGGCATTAAGAAGACGTTGAGTTTTATCGAGTTCTCTAGCTAAGCTGAAAATTGCATTTTCCAATTCTGCAGCCTTGCATATTGCGGGCAATATCTTCCTCATTGTTTTGGTGGCTTCATCGAGATTGTAGCTAGTATCCATAAAGCCATAGGTCATTCCAGTTTCTTTTAGCGTTACCTGTAAGGTAGGAACTTCAACATCAACAATAGTTCTTGAATGAACATTGATTTCGATCTGCTCAGGAGTAGTCATCCCTATAGAATCAAGTTTTGCTGGACCAACTTTGATATAAGCATTAAAAAGAGATTCATAGGCTTCAGACAAAGGTTGCCACATACCTTCCCTTGCTTTGGCTGCTTCAGCCATCATTTCATCTATTCTTTTTAACAGAATCTCTCTTTTATCTCCGAGAATCTTATAAACTATTTTTGAGAATTGAAGACTCCTTTTTACCCTTATTAATTCAAGTTTTGTTGGTAGTACTTTTCTACCAAAGCTAACAGACATTAGCTTTCTTTCTCCGGTTCTACTGTTACACAATAGAACTTTTTACAAAAAGCTTCTTTTATTTTCGTCAATTCGGCTTCAGGAAGTGTTGAGAGAACTCTCCAAGCCAAAGAAAGAGTTTCCTCTAAGGTCCGATTTTCTTCATATCCTTGTTTTAAAAATCTATTTTCGAAATTATCCCCAAACTTTAGATAACTTAAATCCATTTCTGATAAACCTGCTTTTCCAATAATTTCAGCTAAGGCTCTTAATTCTTGAGCTCTGGCATAGGCTGCATAAAGCTGGTTGCTAACATCTGCATGATCCTCGCGAGTCTTTCCTTCACCAATACCGTCCTTCTGTAATCTGCTTAGGCTCATAAGCACACTAAGTGGTGGATAAATTTCTTTTCTGTATAGTTCTCTTCCTAAGACTAATTGACCTTCAGTTATATAACCTGATAAATCTGGTACAGGATGAGTTATATCGTCACTTGGCATTGAGAGAATGGGCATCTGGGTTACGCTGCCTTTCTTACCTTTTACCCTACCGGCTCTTTCGTAATTTGTAGCGAGGTCTGTATATAGATATCCTGGATATCCTTTCCTTCCTGGAACTTCTTCTCTAGCGGCACTGATTTCTCTAAGAGCTTCAGCATAATT
>JAKLZG010000022.1 GCA_024256165.1 Candidatus Methylarchaceae archaeon HK02M2 | reverse complement strand
TGAAAATTCAAGATGTGATTCCAAGTGTTGAGGCTAAAGACTTTGCATCAAAGTTACATTTGCAAAGCAGTATGGCTGAGTTGATCTTAAGGGAGTCTGAGGTGGTTTTAGGGGGGGTGCCTGGCTTCGCTTTATCAGTAAAGTACGGTATATTCACTCCCAACGCTGGGATAGACAGGTCTAATGTAAAAGCAGGATGGGCTATTCTCTATCCAAGAATGCCCTTTAAAAAAGCTGAGATACTAAGAAGAAGGATACTTTTAGAAACTAGTAGGAAGGTAGGGATAGTCATAACTGATAGCAGATTATTGCCATCCAGATCAGGTACTTCTGGAATAGCTATAGGGGTTGCTGGCTTTGATCCAATCAAAGATGAGAGAGGGAAAAAAGATCTTTTCAATAACGTACTGAAAGTTACTAGACGATCTTTAGCCGACGATATAAGTGCAGGCGCTCAATTAATCATGGGTGAGGCTGATGAGAGAATACCCATAGTTATTGTCAGAAACACAGGAATAAAATTGCATGATAAGATTGTAGATGAAGAACAAATGACTATTGATTATGATGAATGTATTTATGTAAGAGGGTTATCAAAGTTAAATTCTCAAGGAAAAAATTGAAAAAGATTGTTCAGGTAAAAAATCGAAGTTCTTGTTTAATCGATATCCAGACTCTTCCATTTCATCTATGATTTCTTCTTTAGGAACATAATGCCTAAAGATTCTACGAAAACTGAAGGGTCTACTACGTTTATACTCTATAATTGCTATCTTTCCATGTAGTTTCAGTGCACTTGTTAAATTTCTAAAATAATCAACTCGATTAAGTAAATGGTGATACACGTTACGTACAAAGATCAAATCAAAACTCTTTTCAGGCAAAATCAATTTATCCTCCGTAACTAGGATTGTTTTAATGTTATTCAGCCCCTTTTCTATAGCACTACTTTTAATAAATTTTAAAAATTCTGGATTTGTATCAATAGCGTAGACCTGCCCTTCTCTCCCTACAGCATCAGCAAATCGAAGAGTAAAATAGCCTCCTCCAGCTCCTATATCGGCAATATTTTGTCCAAGCTGCAATGATAAGGTTTCTAAAATCTGTTCTGGTCTATTTTTTGGGTCTGAAGCTTTTTGATTAAACATTTTTGCTTTGAAATTTTTCATTTCTTTATTTACCTCGTTATCTTAGGTTACGTTTTTCATCATAATTGATTAAATCTAATTTATATATTTATTCAATAGATATATTCATTTATATGATCAAGTTAGTGGAATAAATTATAAATAATATATAAAGTTAAGTCATAAGCCAATGTTTTTATGTTACCCATAAAAAATGAGATAAGTTGCCATTTGAAATAGTTTGTAACAATTGTGGGACACCCCTGTATTCTGGCATGGATCTAAAGCAAGCGAATAATATTTTAAAACTTTACAATAATAAGTGTAAGAAGTGTGGCGAACTTTTATCCACTAGAGACTTCATACTAAAAATCGAACCGATTGAGAAATAAGTACGTTAGAGACTTAATAGGGACCTGATATTAAAATAAAGGTCGCACTAAGTGATGGTCTTTGTCAGGTGATTCTGCGAATAATACCTTGATGATAGCTGAGAAACCTGATGCTATGAGAAAAATAGCTAAATCTTTAGCAGAGGATGGAACACTAAGGAAAGTCGTATCAGACCAAGGTATCGATTATTATGAATTTATCAGGTATAATAAGAAGCACACAATTGTTGCAGCTGTTGGGCATCTCTTTAACTTAAGCCCTGTTTTAAAAGGAGAATGGACTTATCCTATCTTTGATGCAGAGTGGAGACCGAGTTTTGAAGTCCAAAAAAAATCGAGCTTCTCTAAAAAATACTTTGAAACAATACAAAAAGTAACAGAAGATGCAACAGATTTTATCGTATGCTGTGACTTTGATACTGAAGGAAGCGTCATTGGCTCAAATATATTGAAATTTTTATGTGACGTTAAAGATGCTAAGCGAATGAAATTTAGCACTTTAACAAAGATTGATTTGATAGAATCTTATAAGAATATGTCAGATCATCTCGACTTTGGTCAGATTGAGGCTGGATTGACAAGGCATTGGTTAGATTGGTATTGGGGATTGAATCTAACTCGTGCTTTGACATTAGCTATGAAGAGTAGTGCAGACAAAGGTTTCAAGATTCTTTCAACAGGTAGAGTGCAGGGACCAACTTTAGCCCTTTTACTGGAAAGAGAGTTGAAGATCAGGAATTTTACTGTAAAACCATATTGGCAGTTAGAGTTAAACTGCAGAGCTGATAGTAAAAGGTTCACAGCTCTATATGAAAAAAATCGATTATGGGCGAAGAATGAGGCAGATAAAATATTGAAAGATTGTGAGGGAAAATATGCAACAGTAAAGGAAATCACCAAGAAGAAATACAAGCAAGAACCCCCGTATCCATTAAGTACATCGAATTTACAGTCTCATGCTTACGCTCATTTTAAATTTTCTCCTGCTCAGACTATCAAACTTGCCGAGAGTTTGTATCAGATGGGTGCAATTTCATATCCCAGAACTGCAAGCCAGAAGTTGCCTAAAAGAATAGGATATAAGAAGATTTTAAGTGCATTATCCTCTTTGGAGAAGTATAGCGGTCTATGTCATGAGTTGCTAAGAAAGGAAAGATTGATTCCTCTTGAAGGACCTAATAAAGACCCCGCCCACCCAGCGATATATCCTACTTCTGAAGTCCCAACAATAAAAAAGCTTACCTCACAACAAAAGAAGATTTACGATTTAATTTTAAGGAGATTCTTAGCTACTTTCGGCGACCCTGCTGAAAGAGAGAGTATGCGTGTGATTTTATACGTAGGCAAGAATAAATTCATAGCAACTGGTATAAAGACTATATCACTTGGCTGGGTTAGATTTTATTCACCGTATTCTACTTTTGAAGATCAAATCCTACCTGAAATAAAAGTTGGTCAAATATTAAAGGATTTGGAGATTCTTATGATCGAAAAGTTGACAACACCTCCTAAGAGGTACACTCAAGGATCGATAATTGAGGAGATGGAAAAGAGGAAACTTGGCACCAAAGCTACAAGGTCTGGAATACTACAAACTTTGTATGATAGAAATTACATCTCAGGAAAGAGTATCGAAGTTTCGAAATTAGGAGAAACAGTGATCAAGGCATTGAGAGATTTCTGCCCAAAGATAATCAGCGAACAGCTGACGATGAAGTTGGAGGAGGAAATGGAGCTCGTTAGGAAAGAAAAGAAAAGCAGAGAAGAAGTCATCGAAGAGTCTGTAGAAGTCTTGATGGAAAATCTTAACGAGATTAAAAAGAATGAGAAGATGATGGGAAGAGAGCTGTTAAAGGGTTTGATGGATTCGAGAAAAGAGGAGAGAAAGCTTGGAGTATGCCCAAAATGTAAAGGTGAACTAAGGGTTATCAGATCAAGAAAGAGTAGCAAGATTTTCGCAGGATGTAGTTCTTATCCTACATGTGATAACTCATACCCTTTACCTCAAAAGGCAACGATTATTACTCAAAATAGAACGTGTAAAATGTGCCTAACTCCTATCGTTCATATTAAAAGAAGAGGAAAGCGATCTTTTACGATGTGCTTAGATCCGAATTGTCCAACAAAGTCAAACTTACGTAATAAGTCTTAATAAGGCTTAAAAAGCAAGGATAGATCAAGTAAGGTAGATATAAATCTTATTGAAAGGTGAAATTAAATGGGAATTAAAAAGAGAGTTCAAGGTTTTTACAGAACAACCTTAGAAATTATGAAGGGTGTTATAGGTAGAAAAAGGCTTAGCAAGACATCTCAAAGATTAGATTTAAGAAAAATCATAGAGATAGCTTATATGTTTGCTTTCCTTATCTTATCAGCTGGAATAATTAATTTTTTAATAGAAGGAAATATCCCAGATTTAGCCCAATACATAATCGTGCCCTTGTTTAGATACCAGAACCTTATAGAGACGATCGTGAACTTTTTTACAGTTATGATGGGTGCGGCCGGATTTTATCTGATATATCTTAGTGGAAAAAAGATTAGCACTAAAAAAACAGTAAATCTTTACCTTATATCAGGCTTCATCATCTTAATATCATCCGTATCTATATTGTTATTCATTCTAAGTGTAAAATATGGTTAAATTTAATTACTAACCAGTTAGATATTTGATAACCCTGTCTCTTTTCTTAATAGCTTTTTCAGCAACATCTTCCACTTTACTCTTTAATTCATTAAGCTCATACGGCGCCTTCTCACCTACAACTTTCTTGATTTTCGTATATGCGGATTCTCTGAACTTTAAAGTTAAATCCTCTTCACCTCTAGGTGTTATTAGGGCTACTTTAGGTACATCTTTCTCCACCCAGCCCACCTTTCTTATCTTCACGCCAACCTTTCTGACTTGTTGCATAATTTCTTTGGCATAATCTTCCGGAGTGAATATCATAAGTGCGTCTAAGGAAACGCCAAGATAATCAATTGCTTTATCTTCCAGCAACTTTAATACCTTATAGTTAACCAAACCCCTAATCTCCTTCTCATCAAAGTAAAGGGCGATTTTTGAAATCTTTGAAATCTCGGATGCATCTCCTCTTATACCTCCGTTCGTAACATCGGTCATAGCATAAAGCTTTCCAACTAGCCCTGATTCTAATAATGTCTTACATGACTTTACGAATTGTATGTTCAAAGTTTCTAATATCACATCAGGTCTACCAGAGTATATCGCTGCTGTACAGATCGTCCCTCCGCCAGCTCCTTCAGTCATCAGTATCACACTATCAGGCTTGACCTTATGCCTTGCAGCTAGCATGGACTCGTTTTCGGCAACTCCAAAGGCCCCAACACAACCAGTAATCCTATTACCTATCACCATATCTCCACCGATTCTTAATGTGCTACCAGTCAAAATCGGCGTTTCAGTAAGCATAGAAACAGTACTTACTCCTGCTTCAAAATCAAAGAGCTTGCTTACATCTCCATCATCAGCTAGATGAAGATCAATCAACATTCCTACTGGTCTTGCCCCCTTGACATAAACATCCCTTAAAGTAGCTCTGGTTACATGAAAGCCAGCTAAGAATGGAAAATCGCTAAGTCTAGAGTGCATACCATCTACGGCTGTAACTAAAACATTGCCCTTTATTTCGATGGCACCTGCATCGTCGTGGTAAAGTGGATACAATAGTACTTTACTTCCATCAGGAAGACCTGCTATTTCAGCCAATCTACGATGAACAAAGAAATCTCCTTCCCCTCTAGATCCAACACCCATAACCCCCATGGTAACCCCTGATTTGGGATAATCTAAAACAAAGTTTACAAAATTCGATTTAGGGGGAATTTTTGAATTCTTAACTTCAACAAGAATCGCATCAGCAAGCCTTCCAGAAGCCTCATAGCTAAGTTCATCCTTGTAGATCATTATTTGATCTATCAATCTACTCTTTACATCTTTAATACTCATTTCTTGAGATAGTAACTTTCTGCTGAAGCCTTCAAGATCGGACAAAGAGATTCAAAAAAATAGAGTTTCTGCCATAATTTATGCGTTATGTAGTTAAATGTGATAGCACAGTTCATAAGTCTGTTAATTCATAAATTCTTCATAATGCCAAAATTAAGGGGAATGAGTATCCATGAAATGCTAAACTCTATAGCTGAGATAGAAGAAAGGATATGCTACAAACTGTCGGATGTTCAAAAGGTATTGCTTACAACTGATGGCTCTATAACGAGACTTTTAGAAATTTTAACGGGCAATCCTGTCATAATAATTACAAAAATCAAAGCCATCATTAGTGTTGATGAGGAACTAGCTAAAGAGCTCAAAATCGAAGTTAGAGAGAAGACCAACTACAGAGTGGTTTATCTCAAGAATACTGATAGTGATAGAGCATTGATCTTTGCGAGATCTTGGACGCCTATCATGAGATTGGGTGGAGCTATCAAGAAAGACCTAACTTCAACAGATATGGCAATAGGCAAAATATTGGCTAAACACAAACTTGAAACTAGAAGAGAAGTGATATCGATGGATCTTTTAAAAGCAGATGATATGCTAAAAGAAGCATTCAAGTTAAAATCAGGCGAACATATGCTATCAAGGTATTATAATATAATACATGAAGCCAAGATATTAATAAGGATAAACGAAATATTTCCTCTATCAAGCTTCGTTTAAGTAGACTAATTCAGCACCTTTATTCCTTACTTTCGTTATCAACACATTTCCTCCAATTTTATTTATCTCATCTTCAACAACACCGGCTATTATCTTAGCCTTCTTTGTACTATCTATTACTGTGTATAATGTTGGTCCAAAAGAGCTTAGGCCTACTCCATAAGCACCTGCATCCAACATAACTTTCATGAGATTTTTTACTGCATTGGACTGAAGATTTACCTCTATACTCTTGAATCCTATCTTCTGTATGCTCGATATAGCTTCCCCAAAATCAACAATACTCTTCTCGACTACTGAAGGCAGGAGTTTCATTAAGATCAAATGTGACAATAATCTAACTTCTTCAACTGGAATTGGGCAATATTTTGAGAAAAGATCCACTTCAAATGAACCATGAACCCTCTGACTAGCTTGAGGAGTAGCAACGATCAACAACCAATCTTCTGGAAAAACTAATCTGGAGATCACTTGGGGAGGAGGAGCTTTAGAAGCTGATGATGGTAAAAAACTTTGTTTCTGTCTTCCAAGACCAAAAGTATGTCCACCATCAACTATAAAACCACCAAATTCAAAAACCGCTACACCTATTCCTGATGTTCCTCCTCTACGAACGATATTGGCCAAATCTCTTGGACTAACATGAATTCCATTTATACGTGTCAAAGCAGAGCCCACCCCCAAAGATAGCTGAGTGCCAAAACCAAGACCCACATGCTCTTCATATCTTTTAAGAAGTCGAATACGTACACCATTCTTTAAATTATAGGTATTAATGATCTTTTTTGCTATTTCAAAAACCCTGCCACTTTGATCACCCTCGACAATCAACCCACTCTCTATAGATTCCACCTCCAAAGTAATGTTGGGATCTTCAAGCGCCATGCCAACCCCACCATCGACTCTCCCTAACTTTCCATTAAGATCAAGGAGGGTCGTATGCAACCTTGATGGAGTCCTTACCTTTACTTTTCCCATAATGATCTTAATGTCTTAAATGGATTAAAAATCTATAGTTTAAATGCTGAGCATCAGAGTAAAATGTAGGCTCCTTTGAATATCTATCTAAATTTAATTCAATAGAGTAGTTGGTATAGGTAGAGATAATTCTCCATAGCATACTCAAGACATTAACTTTAGTATAGCTTTGGCCAAATCACCATCAGATTCGGTCAAAGCGGCAACTGCCTTTTCTTTGGACACATTAGCCTGCTGAGCAACTAGTAAAGCGTCCTCTTCAGTAAACTTAGGTGCCTCCCTGATCTTCTCTTCTGAGATATCACCAACGATTTGGAAAAGTCTGACTCCTTTGGCCTTAATCTCTGATACGTCAGGATTCTTTATGATCATATCTTTATTTCTGGTCCTAATGATCACTTCTTCTACACCAGGCATGGGCTCAAGATTGACACCCATCTTATCTAACATTCGCTTAGCTTGTCTATCACTAATCTTCATAATTCGTCAATTAGAGGAAAATGGATCACATTATTATTTTTTTATGCCTTGTCTCACTTTTACTGCAACACCTGATTTAAACTTCCTCATCATTTTAGCTGAAAGTAAAGCTCTACCAACAGCAATTACTTTTCCATTAGTATCAAGGACAGCGACCTCTGACTTGGGTCTTATTCTATCTCCACAACTTATAACATGCTTAGCAAACACAGACTTCCCTTTTGATACATAGTCTCTTGATTCATCATTTACCATTACACAATTATCTTTAAAATGCGGATTTTTTACTAAAAGTTCAGCTCCATAGATCATTAATATAATACTTCCATCTGAACGAAATGTAGCTATTAATTTATTATCCAAAAGGGCATTCCTTATTTTACCAGTCCTTTTAGAAAATGTGAAATTTAATCTATCTATTGGGAGAGATGAACTTATTCCTTTACCAAATATATAGTCTAATGTCATTGAGAATTTTTCGTTTTGGTCCAAGGTGCCTTTAATATTGATTTGGATAGTATTAAATACACTTAATGAACGACTATTAGTAGAAGTATATTCTATTTACTTAAGGCTAAATGTAAACCTACCTGTTGCAAGAAGCCTCAGCATCCCCATATGTAGTTATGTCGCAATAGGAATTCTACACTATCTAAGCAGATTAATTAAAATCAAGTCATTCGTTTTCAGGCGGTAAAAGAAGTTTTATCTTTAAAGCATGCTCTAATTTCTTGGCCAATGAATCATCAGGCTTTAGCTTCCCTGACTCTAAAAGCCTAATTACAGAAGGCTTTTCATTTATCCGGCGCCCAAATTGTTCCTGAGATAAGTCAAGCTTCTCTCTCTCTTGCTTTATCACTTTGAAATAATCTTTTCTAAGCTCTAACAAAGTTTCTTCTACGTATCTAGAAGTTTTTTTTATCTCCATCTTTATGATTTTCCTATCAGATACAGGTGAGCCAAGCTTTGCACAAGAGCTACAAACTTTCAATTTTGCCCCTTCTATCTGTATAAAGAGTGCTCTACCAGTTAAAGAGTTCCCACATATCTCACATTGCATTACCGTTATACCCTTTCCATACATTAATCGTTTTATACATTTGGTGTAAAACCTCCTCTTTAATCAAGTACTTTATTCTTAACTTCATTTATGTAAAAAAACTAGCCCAAGTAATATAAAAACTGATTTTCACTCTCTTATACTCTCTAGTGTGCTAACAGCTGACCATATTGTTACGCGTGCAAAAGAAGGCATATTAGGGTCTTGAGATATTTCATCAAGCAGGCTTATAGCATTAGCAGCTCTAACACCTATACTCAAATTTGTATCTTGGAGAATTATGATTGATTCTTTAGCGATTCGCCTTATATTTCTTGGAGTTATATTGCTATCTGCAACTGTTTGGAGTGTATTGACAGATTTAGCAAGTTTTTCTTCATTCTCCATCTGTTTCTTTGAAGTCATAATACCACCTAAAAACAACTGTAATTACTATCAAGTCATTATAAATAAAAATTACGGATAATTAGATTTCTTGACAATACCAAAGTTTACATATCAATAAATGTCTACCTTATTATGAGACTTTGACTGAAGTTAATAAAGGCAAGGTTAGCGATGCGGCAGATCTAATAAAAAAAGGAGCTACACTTCTAGGAGAACCATGTCCAAAATGTGGAAGTTTACAAGTACGCTATAAAAACAGAACTTTATGCTTGAGTTGTGATGATCTATCAGATTTAAGTGCCATTAAAAGTATGATTCGAATAAATGGGATTCCTAAAAATCTAAGAGTGTTAGTTTTAAGCAAATTACGTCAACTTTATTATTCTTTGAAAGAGGAAGAAAATATAGACAAACAGGCAAAGATTGCAGATCTGATTCTTCTCTATTTAGAGATTATCGAGAGGTTAGGGAAACCTAGATAGAAAAAAATACTTGAAACCATTGATGAGAGAATAAGCATATTCGTTAAGGGTTTTAATCCTATTAAACCATACAAGATTTGTTAGAGGTTTCTTTTGATTATTTTATGGTTCAGTTATCAAAATAGCTTCAACCGGACATTGAGTCTCGCAAGCTCGACAATATATACAATCGTCCTCATTTACGGGGTCTGCTTTCTTTTCGGATTTTGGATGGCCTGGTGTATCTAACCATTTAAATACATCCACTGGACAGACATCGAAACAGATCCCGTCAGCTATACAGATATCGAAGTCCACTGCAACAACTGTGCCGTGTATACCCAACACTTCAGGTGGTTTAACTGGGCCCCACACATCATGGTCTTCATGCTTTTCTACAACCTTTCGATTACTTTGAAAATCTTGATCAATCGCCATTTTTATCATCCAATGCACCATATTACCCATATTTTAAATTTTGTGGATGAATTTGAATTTAAAAAAAGGGAATGGAAGCCATAACTATTTATTGCGAGATATTCACTCAATCAATCTATTTATTTAATCGAAATCGGCATCATTTTCACACTGTTAAGTTTAAAGTTATTTCAGCTATATCTGCTCCATACTCAGCTATTCGTCTTAAACTTTCGAGAATTAGTTTAAGACCTAAAATAGTTTTAACATCCATCTCATTTGTCAGCAGTTTTTCTGTTATTTCTCCTTCAAGCTTTGATATAGTTTGTACTTTTCCAATAGTTTGATGTGCCAAATCAAGATCAAACCTGAAAAGAGCCCTCATTGCATTTTCAAATAATGTATTAGATAAAGAGCCCATCTCGATTACTTCATTAAAATCTTCGTATGATAGATCCATATCAAAAGTTTGGAAATACTTTGATATGTAAACAGCATGATCGGCAGCTCTCTCAACGCTTTTTGCTATACCTCTATATTCTTGGCAATCTTTTGGATTTTTTAGACCTATCTCTTCTATCATAAATCGGTTTTGGAGCACTATCTTAAGTTGTCTAACTATGAAATGGCAAAATCTATCTACTTCATCGTCTCTCATGATAACTTCTTTTGCTAAGAGCTGATCGCCTTCTACAAGAGCTTTCAATGAATCTTTCTGCATAGATGAGGCTATTACGGACATCCTTTCGAGAGCTTTTTTTAAAGGTAGGTCGGCATATCTTGAGAGACATTGGGTCGTTATTCTTTCAGAAGATTCTTCAATTATCTCGACCCCAATCAACACTCTTCTTACAATATCTTTGATATATGATTGAAGAATTGAGTTGCGCTTAATAAAGTGTAGTTTGATTATATCATAGCCTGCAAGGTAGTGTGAGATATATTCTCTAACAACGACATTACGTTCAGTATTGGGTTGCACCTCTATTACTGTTTCAGTAAGTGCTTCATGTTCAACTTTACCTCTAGGCATGATGAGTAGACTATCCGATTGAGGTATTATAGCCACGAAATCCTTAGGCTTTAAACCGACATCTAAAGCCCAAGATTTAGGAAGGGTTACGATATAACTTGCACCGCCTGTTGTCTGCACCCTCCTTAATTCAACTTTAGCAGTCATTTTCTCCACAGATTATTTTATTACTATATATATTAAATATATGTCAATAGATTATTTAATAAATCATATACGATTTGATAAATTAAAAATGTGTATCGTAAATTTCTTGTTCTCTAAAAAAGGGAACGAAACATGATTTATCGAGGATGGAGTCATATTTAATTTTCCAAATTTATCATTAAGTTCAGAGCTTTAAGCATAAAACATTAGTCTTAAATCGTCTTTCTTAAATCAAAAGAGCAATGAGATCCAAATCTATGAATGAGACTAAAGGTAGATTATTTTCAGGTGCTGGATTCGGTTTTTTCCACACCATGTTGATGGCATTCTCGATAACCGTTCCT
The DNA here is from genome assembly GCA_024256165.1 of Candidatus Methylarchaceae archaeon HK02M2. Classification (NCBI taxonomy): domain Archaea; kingdom Thermoproteati; phylum Nitrososphaerota; class Nitrososphaeria; order Nitrososphaerales; family Candidatus Methylarchaceae; species Candidatus Methylarchaceae archaeon HK02M2. The sequence goes on along the minus strand of JAKLZG010000022.1, from coordinate 1,723 downwards.
GTGTTTTACTTTTCTTCGTTAGAGATCTCGATAGTTACTTATGGTTTTCTATTAACGATAGGTGATTTCTTCTCTTTCTTGTTGAAACCTTACCTTGGTTATCTCACAGATAAATACGGAGAAAGAAGATTTTTACTAGGCTGTACCTTTTTATTCTTCATCACGCTCTTCTTATTAGGCTTCACTGATTCCATACCTATGATATTATTTCTAAAGATAATATCTTCGATGGCTAGTGCATTCCTTTTTATATTGATCATAATTTATGGTCTTAGAAACGTTAGTGAGAAACCTGATAAAAAAGTAGGAACATTTGGGGCGATAAAAAATAGTGGCTGGATACTCGGATTATTAATACCAGGGTTAATAATAGATAGTTTTGGAATAAATACTGCTTTTTATCTGATATTCATAATCGGGTTTATTTTGTTTTATTTCACCTATAAATTGACGCAAAAGTTCAAAGATTCGCCCAATATTAAAGTCAAGGCATCTTTTACTTTCATTCGAAAAATCCCGTTGCTTATTGTACTTAAAACTATGGATCTAGCAGTATTCACTGCGTTCTTATTCTTTTTCACCAGGTTTGCTATCAATTCTTTAGGACTAAGTTCTGGCATAGTGTCAATAATAGTCGTATTTGAAACACTTTTTTTTGTTATAACTAATTATCTAGTCGGAATGATTTCTAACAAGGCTAAAAGAAAATACTGGGTTCCTGCTTGTATAATCAGTCATTTAGTTGGCATCATGGTTGTATTTAATGCATCAACATTACATCAATATTTCTTAGGGAGCATTTTATTCGGAGTAGCGGGAGGATTCATAGATGTTTGGCTTTTCTCAAGAATAAGTGAGTCTGTCGAAATACATGATAAAGGTTTTTTCTATGGTACTTTCGGATGGAGTTATGATTTCGCTACGATAGTTGGCGGACTTATTCCCGTTATTTTTGTGTCGCTTGGTTTAAATCAGTTTGGTTCAATGTATGTATTTCCTATCTTCATGATGATTGCATATTTGTTAAGTACGTCTTTTAGGATAGGATCCAAATGAATCAACCATATTAGAGCTATTTTGACAATTCATGTCTTGTGCAAAAAAAGGAGCAGGGTATATCTGAACAAAGAATTAGTTAAAAGATAAAATAAATCAGATCCTTACAGAATGTAACAATGTCAACAGCGTCAGCTTAATCGATTAGTTATATGCAGAAGAGAAGCATCTTTAACTCTTTTTTTAGGATTTCCGCAGTTAATAGAGACGGTCGTGGATATATATCCTATTATAAAAAAGGGATTTCGACATTTGATATAACGCCGGGGATGGGATTCGAACCCATGAGACCCGTTGGGGTCACCGGTTTTCTTGCATCGAATCTCGAGACCGGCCCTTTCGGCCACTCAGGCACCCCGGCAATTATACAGCCAAATATCTTCTAACTTTATTTATGTTTAAACTATATGTTCGTATTCGCTTTCACTTAAATGAATACTTTGTCAAGAATATTAACTGATCAATTCATAGGTCTATGTAGCATTAATTTTCTTTAGATTTATACTAATAATTTTAATTTGCCATATTATTGCATAAATGTACATCTTGCGGGGGTCGCCAAGCATGGTCAAAGGCGCGAGGCTCAGAACCTCGTCCCTCAGGGGTTCGTGGGTTCAAATCCCACCCCCCGCACTTTTAGGAAATGTAATTTTAAAATGAAAAAATA
>JAKLZG010000021.1 GCA_024256165.1 Candidatus Methylarchaceae archaeon HK02M2 | reverse complement strand
ATTTGTAATTTACATAGATTTTCCTATATGTTTGTGCAGTTTATATATCCAATACTAGATATGTAATACTAAGGTTAATACTCTTGACCATTGATAGCACAGATATGAAGATTTTATCTGAGTATGTGAAGAATGGAAGACTCTCTTTCAGAGAGATAGCCAATAGGATCGGTGTGGCTGTAGGTACAGTACTCTCCAGAACAAAGAAGATGGAGAAGGATGGGGTGATAAAAGGATACTCTGCTATACTTGATCATGAGAAACTCGGATATGAACTTACAGCAATTACAGAAGTAACAGTCTCTAAAGGAAAGCTTCTTGAAATGGAAAAAAAGATAGCGAAGTTAACAAATATATGTGCTGTTTACGATATAACAGGTTTGACCGATGCTATAATCGTAGCCAAATTCCATAGTAGAAAGGAGTTAAGCAGTTTTACAAAAGCACTTTTAGGAATGCCTTTCGTGGAAAGGACAAACACACATATTGTCTTGACAACGGTTAAAGAAGACTTTAGACTTATCTGAGCTATGTAAATTTTATTCTAAGTTTGCTTTACCATTATGTTAATCTACTTCAAATGGAAAGTAGTGCTTTATATCTGACACTGTAGTAACGTAAATCGCATCGAGACCCTTCACTTATATTATATTACTTTTTCTATCTATAAGTTCGACCAGTTTTAAACCTATGGGATTTGGTCCCTAACGTGATCTTGTTGCTAAGACACCTACTATGGTAGGTCTGATCTTCCACTTGAATGGACTTTTAATTTCCAAGTAATTAATCGATTTAGCTGGGGGGATATTGAATTCATTTTATTTGATCTATGGAATATCGAATTTAGTGTATTAATAAGTTGACTTTCTGCTTTATATTATAATAATTTGAATCGAAATATGATAACGATGGCTCAAACAAAATATTCTGTTAAAGTAATGAAAAGAGAAAAGCCCTTTAGAATATCAAAGGATACAAAAGCAATCCTAAAAGGGGTAGTGAGTGGCAAGATGATGAAAAATCTAAGATATGAATCGGTCTCATGCCCTGTAGTAAAAGATGAAATACCCTTCTTACAATGTTTTGCATGTGAATCCTTTATACGGAGGTTTAAAGGAGAGGTGCATTGCGCTGGTCTCAATGGACCTAGGTAAATAGCAAAATGGTATCAGTCAAATTATTGATTATGATAATAATACGATCTTCTCTAAAAAATTTCTATTCTTTGATTGAACACCTTCTTTCATTGTTAACAATGAATATCTAAATATTAATAATAACATTCTTTATTAGATGTCTTTCGGAGGAAATTATGGAGGTCTAAATAAGAATGTCTTCTGATTTTAAATCATTACCTTTTGAGTCCAAATATTGGCCTTCAAAAATATATTCAGATGTATATAATCGCTCAATTAAAGATATGGAAGGTTTTTGGGATGAGGAAGCCAGAAAACTAGAGTGGTTTAGGTGTTGGGATAAGGTCTTAGAGTGGAAACCACCTTTTGCTCGATGGTTTGTAGGAGGTCGATTGAACGCATCATATCAATGTGTTGATTTCCATGACAAAACTTGGCGTAGAAACAAGGTCGCTCTTTATTGGGAAGGTGAGCCAGGCGACAATAATACCCTTAGTTACTCTGATCTTTATAGAGAAACGAACAAGTTCGCTTCGGTTCTAAGAAATCTTGGTGTTAGAAAAGGCGATAGAGTTGCATTGTATTTGCCAATGATACCTGAATTACCTATCTTCATGCTGGCTTGCGCAAGGCTAGGGGCACCACATACAGTTATCTTCTCAGGTTTCAGTGCAAAAGCGTTGGCTGAGAGGGTCAATGATACAGAAGCCAGAGTTCTTATAACATCAAATGGAGCTTTCCGGCGAGGAAAAGTTCTTAAATTAAAAGATATTGTTGATGAAGCTCTAGTTGGGTGCCCATCGGTTAAGAGTGTTATTGTAGTAAAAAGAACAGACGTAGAAGTTGATCTGGATAAACAACGAGATTATTGGCTTCAAGACCTACTGGAAGAAGCGGAAGCTTATATCGAGCCGGAGCCTGTGGAGGCTACACACCCCCTCTATATATTGTATACATCGGGAACAACAGGTAAACCCAAGGGTATTGTACACTCTACTGGCGGATATATGGTCTATAACCATTCGGTCTATAAATGGGTCTTCGACATAAAAGAGGATACGGTTTATTGGTGTACAGCAGACGTTGGTTGGGTTACTGGGCATAGCAAAATTGTCTATGCACCTCTAAGTCATGGTGCAACTTTAGTCATGTATGAAGGTGCTCCAAACTATCCATCTATAGATAGGTGGTGGCAGATCATAGAAAAATTTAGGGTTACTGCATTATATACCTCCCCTACCGCTATTAGAATGTTCATGAAATATGGGGAAAAATGGACAGAAAGATACAATCTAGATAGTTTAAAGATTATTGGTACAGTCGGTGAGCCAATAAACCCTGAAGCATGGATCTGGTACTACAAAAATGTAGGAAGAAGCAGATGTCCGATAGTGGATACATGGTGGCAAACCGAGACAGGTGGGATCATGATTTCACCAGTTCCAGGACTCGAAATGATGGCTCTTAAGCCAGGGTCTGCAACCTTACCTCTACCTGGTATCGATGCTGATGTTGTTAAAGATAATGGGGATGCCGCACCCCCAGGTGAGAGAGGTTACTTGATCATAAGAAGGCCATGGCCTGGAATGTTCATGAATATCTACAAAGATCCAGAGAAGTATAAGGAAACCTATTGGTCAAAGTTTCCTGGCATTTATTATACATCAGACTATGCTGTCAAGGATCAAGACGGCTACTTTTGGATACTGGGAAGGGCTGACGAAGTATTGAAAATAGCTGGTCATAGATTAGGAGCTGCTGAGCTTGAAAGCGCTGCCGTAGCCCATCCTGGAGTAGCTGAAGCAGCTGTAATAGGGAAGCCAGATCCAATAAAAGGAGAGGTTATCGCTATCTTCGCTATACCTAAGCAGGGATATGATCCCTCAGAGAAATTTATTGTGGAGTTAAGGGAGCATATAAGGAATGTGATAGGTCCTATAGCAACTCCGGAGGAAATCTATTTTGTCAAAAGTCTTCCTAAGACGAGAAGTGGGAAAATCATGCGACGCGTCCTAAAAGCTGTGGTTACTGACAGTCCCATAGGTGATTTATCAACAAGTGAAGATGAGACCTCAGTAGAGGAAGTAAAAAGAGCTTACGAAGAGTTTAAAAGAAAAGCAAAGAGCTGAAATTTTGCACGATTATATATATCCCAACTTAAATAAATCATTCATAAATTTTTAAACAAGTGGATCCTATGGATTTAATTAACATAAAATCATTCTTTGATCCAGTTTCGGTGGCTATAATAGGCGCTTCTAATAAAATAACAAAAGTTGGTTATGTAGTGTTGCATAATCTTCTGATAAATAAACAGAGAGGCATATTTAGGGGAGACCTTTACCCAGTAAACCCAAAATACCATGAAATTCTTGGTGTAAAGTGCTATCCATCTTTAAAAAAAATTCAAAAAAATGTTGAGATGGTGATAATAGCGATTCCAGCGAAAGGAGTTCCTATAGTTATGGAAGAAGCAGCAGAGGTAGGAATAAGAGCAGCGATAATAATATCTTCAGGATTCAGTGAAGTAGGGAATAAAAAACTAGAGGAAGATGTAGTTAAATTTGGATCAAGAACAAGTATAAGGATAATCGGTCCAAACTGCATGGGCATATATGACCCCTATTCAGGAATGGATACTCTCTTCTTACCAGAGGTTAAAAAGCTCTCAAATGGGAAGGAAGTTGTGGCAACTGCAAGACCTTTTCCAGGGTCGATTGTACTGATAAGTCAGAGTGGAGCATTTGGGGCTGCTGCATTGGATTATATGGCTGGTCATGGTATGGGAGTGAGGGCTTTTGTAAGCCTTGGGAATAGAGCTGATGTAGAGGAGTACGAACTACTAAGATATTTTGCTGAAGATGAAAAGACAAAGGTGATTCTATTGTACATCGAAGGAATAGGTAAAGGAAAAGAGTTCTTTGAATCTGCAAAAGAAGTAACGAAGACCAAACCGGTAGTCGCTTTAAAGGCAGGAAAAACTGGAGCAGGGGCTAGGGCAGCAGCATCCCATACCGCTGCATTGAGTGGTGTAGATCAAGTTTATGGTGCAGTCTTCAAGCAGAGTGGTATTGTAAGGGCGATGGATGTGGAAGAGCTCTTTGATATGGGGAGGGCTTTAAATCTACAACCACCAGCTCAAGGCAATAAAGTAGCTATCCTGACAAACGGAGGGGGTCCGGGTGTTGTTGCTACAGATGCATGTGAAGAATCCGGGTTATCAATCGTAAAGCTATCGGATAATGTCGCAAACAAATTTGATGAGTTGAAATCTAATTGCGATCTAATCCCAATAATGATGAACTCGAACCCAGTAGACCTTACTGCATTGGCAACAAGTGATATGTATGTTAGAGCTCTAAAAGTATTACTTGATGATAGAGATATAGATGGCGTGCTAGTCATGACTTTACCTCAAACGCCTTCTATTTTAGACGATGTCATTGAGAAGGTTGCAGATGTAGCAAAGGAGCAGACCAAACCTATCGTAGCTTGCGTAATGGGTGGGACGGAGATGGCAGAAGAGTTCAGAGTTAGATTCGAAAAGAGTGGTATTCCTTCATACTCTATGCCTAAAAGAGCCGCAAGAGCTCTTTATAGTCTCATAGAGTATGGGAGATTTTTAAGGAAAACACTTGATAAAAAAATCAATTAACACTCCATTTTAAGTTCTCTTTGATTTTTTTACTTCTTTCTGGGTCTTGCTACATCTTTTAGAATACTTTCCAACAGAGATGGATATTCAGAATCTTGAAATTCGATCACATCTATTTCATTCATCTGCTTAGCAATCTTCAATCCAAGTAGATGGTAACAGATATCATTTTTCTCACTAAGAACTCGATAGTAGAAGTACCTACATGAGCAGTAAGGTTGTGAATCGTCAACTAACTGATCGCCCTCTCGACCTACAACCGTCCAGATTTCACGCTCACTAGGAAAGAACTTGTGAAGTTTTATGCTTCTTTGAGAAACGAGTTTTACAGCTTTATCTAATTTTTTACCATAATGTCCATATTGAGCAGATAACTCTTCAATCAATTTAGTGTTCAATTTCGTGATTCAGATAATTCTTATTTAATGTAAATAAGTTGATCTAACCGATCTGAGCAAAACAAATAAACACCTATTTTTAGAATTATGTCAGCCTCGGTAGCTCAGCTGGAAGAGTACAATTCCAAGAGCAATTGCCTTGTAAGCAATAGGTCGTGGGATCGAGACCCACCCGAGGCTTAATTTTCAACGATCTTTATTTCTTGATTACCGAAGATCCTTTTTTAGAGAGGAAGTTCGAACTGCTCCGTATCGACCCATTCTTTTTTCAGTAAAGTCCACCAATCAATGGCTAATCCTGTTAGTACATAATCGTATGGTAACCATCCATAGCCTTTTTCGCCCCATTCTTTCCCCCACGAGTTCCTGATGAGTATTGCTCCAGTAGTCTTCTTTTCACAAGTAATGTTCCCAATCTCAATATTATTATCATACCCAACCGCCATTACCGCATGACCACCAAGAACACCCTCTCCAGGACATGGATATGGAATCTTCCCATCGCCAGAAGCTTGGTTAATACATTGATAGACAGTAAACCCGAACATAGATGGTAAACCAGCCGCTAAATTTGTCTTAATTCTTGCTAAAAGTACATCCTTTTGTGTGGCAGGTGGATCGAGCCTCAAATATTTAATTGGTTGGTAGGCTTGAGCAAAAGCATAACAGAACGCACTTGGCTCCTTTTCGAAGTCAGCTATTATATAAGGCCAATACTCTTCTGGAGGAACTCCAAAAAGCACCATAGCTCCCATTGTGGTGCGAAGAAAGGCCCCTGTGTCTCCTGTCCAGTGGAGAAGATTTCTTGTTACTTTGTAAAGAAAGAGCCTAGATGCATCTATATGTCTCCCAAAAGCTTTTTTCTCATAATACTCCACTAATCCTATGCCTGCATGAGCTGTGCATGATCCAAGTGAGCCTTGATTCTCAATAGGTGAACACCAATCCCTGAGATCTACAGAAGTTGGAAGACCTACCTTTACAGGAACTTCCAATCGCATTTTTTGTACCATAGGCTTGATCTTTTCATGCTCTACCGTATAATCTCGATAATCAGGATAGTCTGGAAGCCACCCCATTCCCTTCTTTTCTATTCCATACATTATATATCGATATGAGTAATGATATGACAAATATTTATATTCATATTAATTTGTATATACGTTACTGATAACGGAAAAGTTAAAATTATATGACTAATAATATTTTAAATAATTTTTTTCCATTTTAAAAGTGAACATGAGTAAAAAGTTTGCCTCCGTAAGCCTTCCAAAAGAGCTTATCGATAAGATAGACTTGATTATAAAGAATGGGAAATATGGCTATGAAAGCCGCCCAGAGTTTATCAAGGAAGCGATAAGGAAAAGACTTTCAGAACTAGGGTATGAAATCAATCAAATTGTACACACACTAAAAGTCTGGAACGTAACTAAAGATCGTGTGACGATATTTGATGAGACACTGAATAGATGGGTGAATGTTGATATAGGGGATGGTATGGTTATGTGTGAATTAGATAGATCGGAAGATTGTACTCATGTGAGATTCGTTACTGAAATACCTGAAGTCATTACATTATTCAGGAGAATGGGATGGAAATTCCGAAGGAGATGAAAAAGTAGTTCTTACATTTTATTTACTTCCATGAATCGAGTGAAGTAAAAGATTCTGAAAGTGTGATTTTCATCCCATCAATAGCAGCAATAGTCTCTACCCCTGTTCTTTCAGTTATTTTTCTAGCCTCAATCTCTGGGGATGCTCTGATCATCTTAGAACCAAAGTGAGTTATCAAAACCTTTTTTGGAGATAAGCTCTCTACGATCTTTATAGCATCATCAGTGCATAAATGACCATGAAATATTTTGTTACCAGGTCTTAAAACACTTAAAATCAAGAGATCTGAAGATTCAGCACCTCTCATTATTTCTTCATTATATTCTGTATCCGGGAAGTAAGATATTGATCTACTGCCATCATCAAATCTGAAGCCTATAGCGTATATGTCGGTGTGGAAGGTTTTTAACGCCATTATCTTGATCTTATCATATTCTATAGTATCATCAGGAGCCATAGATAATACAATTTCAGGAAGGTTTTTATGATATCTAGAAATAGCAGGATATCCCATCTCAGATACAGGTTCTAGAACGCTTTTTGCCCCAATTAGTAAACCTTGCTTTACATTTCCTCCTTTTGTAGCCGCTTCAATATAGATTTCTGCATCGCTGTAATGGTCTGGATGTCTGTGCGTTATCAATACACCCTTTACTGAAAATGGGTTGAGATGGAGCTGATTGAAATGATATATGGAGCCAGGCCCGGGATCGATTATAAATATTCCATCATTCAAAAGGAAAGCTAATCCTCCGGTTTTTCTTTCTTGTCTCATAGTAACGATCCTCCCTCCGCCACTACCCAAAACGATGATTTCCTTTATCATTGTAATAATATTTTTCAGATTTCATTATTAGTCTTTTAGGTGGTAAACTATTTCTATAGGATCTAAAATATTAGAATCCTTTATTTTTAGAATTTAAGCCGAGGTGACGGAATCTGGTTACGTACTCGCCTGCAGAGCGAGTTGATGTGGGTTCAAATCCCACCCTCGGCTATTATATGAGATGGATGCCTTGAGAGTCTACAACACATATACCAAAAAGAAAGAAGATTTCAAACCGATAGATGGTAAAAGAGTAAAGATGTTTGTATGCGGTCCCACTGTCTATGATCTTTCACATTTAGGACATGCAAGGACCTATGTTGCTTATGATGTAATATCAAGATGGCTACGGTACAGAGGGTACGATCTTTTTTATTTAATGAATATAACAGATATCGATGATAAGATAATTGAAAAAGCTAAAAAGAGAAATGAAAAACCTTCGAAGATAGCAAAAGAGTTTGGCAAGCTATTCTTTCGAGATATCAAATCATTGGATATCGATACAATCGATTTATTCGCTTATACGTCAAAGCACATGCCAGAGATCATAGATCAGATCAGAAGGTTGATACAAAATGGTTTTGCGTATATCACTCAGACAGGAGTATACTTTGATATATCTAAATTTGAAGATTATGGAAAACTATCTCACCAAAAACCAGAAGAGCTGCTGAGGCATAGAATTGAACTTGATTCGAATAAAAGGAATACACAAGATTTTTCTCTTTGGAAAAAGAGAAATGATGGAAATTTTGCTTGGGGTTCCCCTTGGGGGGATGGTAGACCTGGATGGCACATAGAGGATACAGCCATAGCTGAGAAATACCTTGGTTATCAGTATGATATTCATGGAGGCGGAGTCGATTTAACGTTCCCACATCATGAAGCAGAAATAGCCCAAATGGAATCTATCTCAAGTAAAAAGCCTATGGTGAAGTATTGGGTTCATACAGGTTTTTTGAAAGTAAAGGGAAAGAAGATGGCCAAATCCTTAGGGGATTTTATTTCGATTCAAGATGCTTTAAAAAGGTATGATTTAGAAACTATAAGATTATTCTTATCTTCGACACATTACCATAGCAATGTAAATTTCGATGAGAAGAGTTTGAAACAGGCTAAAAGAACTTTGATATCTCTTTATTCAACCATTGATAATGTTAAAAGAGCAATCAATAGCTGCTTAAGATTGACAGATGATGAGAGGATCATAAAAAGAAAGATAAAGGAGAATAAGAAGAAATTTACAGAAGCCATGGATGATGACTTCAATACACCTTCGGCACTATCTTACCTCTACATTTTAGCTAAAGATACTAATAAGTTATTGGATAAACAGGGAAGCATTAATGAGAGATTGGCAGACAATATCATAGCTACTTTTAAGGAATTAGGTGGAATCTTTGGAATCTTACAAAAGGAAAGGTTAAGAGAGGAGCTCTCAGAGGACTTGGAAGCATTAATTGAAGAGAGAGAGAAGGCCAGAGAAAGAAAGGATTGGAGAACTGCAGACGAGATAAGAAATAAGTTAGATGAGTTTGGCATAACTCTAGAAGATACATCACAAGGTGTAAGATGGAAGAAGAAGTAATGTCAAACTTACATCATTACTTTGATAATTCATATATAACCTAATATATGATACATATTTGGTGGATAATAATATGATTGAGATTAGATGGCATGGACGAGGAGGGCAAGGAGCAGTAACGGCATCACAATTATTGGCTAAAGCTTGTGTTAAGGAGGGATTATATGCCCAAGCATTTGCGATGTTCGGACCCGAGAGACGGGGCTCTCCTGTAGTTGCTTTCACAAGAATAGATAAAGAGCCTATTGAAGTAAGATCGAACATTTATGAACCAGATATAGTTGTTATTTTCGATACTCTTCTCATGGATAGTGTAAATGTCACATCAGGCTTAAAGCCTAAAGGAAATATGATTATTAATACTCATTCTTCTCCACAAGAATTAAAGCAAGATTTTCCAGAATTTAAGATAAGCACCGTCGACGCTACACAGATAGCTTTGAAAAGATTGGGCGTACCGATAACGAACACTGTTCTGCTAGGAGCTCTAGTAAAGACAACTGGAATTGTAACTCTAAAAAATATAGAAGAAGTTGTTCTAGAAAGATTCAACATAAAGAATGTCGAAGCAGTCAAAGAGGCATTTAATAAGACTCTTGTATTGGAGGAATGATAATGAAGAGCGAATTACCTAGTTGGAATGAAATGGAGGAAGGTTTTATAACAAGAACCTTAACGGAAGAGATCAACGAAACAGGTTCATGGCGCACTTTTAAACCAGTGATTGATCATTCAAGGTGCACGAAATGTAGATTATGTATTATTTACTGCCCTGAACCATGTATAGATTTAGAAGTCACAAGTTCTGATGAAAAAGTTACGATCGATTACAATTTCTGTAAAGGTTGTGGAATATGCGCTGAGGAGTGTCCTGTCACATGTATAAATATGGTGGAGGAATAAGAAAGATTGAAGACAATTGAACCGATGAATCTTATGTCGGGGAATCTTGCAGCAGCTTACGCAATTAAGCAACTTGATGTAGATCTAGTAGCAGCTTACCCAATCACCCCGCAAACAACCATAATTGAGAAGATTTCAGAGTACGTTGCTAATGGGGAATTAGATGCAAATTTCATGCTTGTTGAATCAGAACATTCAGCTATATCATCATGCCTATCTGCAGCTAGTACTGGAGCAAGAGTCTTCACATCGACCTCATCACAAGGACTACTTTTAATGCATGAGATACTCTTCATAACTTCAGCTTTAAGACTCCCTGTAGTTATGACAGTAGCAAATAGATCGGTCTCAGCCCCAATAAATATATGGTGTGATCATGGAGATATTATGCCCCAGCGAGATGTCGGTTGGATTCAGTTATTTGCAGAATCTGCTCAAGAGGCTTACGATAAACTTATTCAAGCATATAGAATCTCAGAAGATCCTAGAGTAAGACTCCCCGTGATGGTAAGCGCGGATGGTATAATATTAAGCCATACATATGAACCTATAAGACTCCTTAAAGACTCGGAAGTAACTTCATTTTCACCTTGGAATCTATACCCAACTAGATTAGATCCAGATAAACCGTTGACAATAGGCGCTTTTGGCTATCCTGAATACTACCTAGAGACAAGATATCAGTCCTCCAAAGCGTTAGAAGATACTATCAAGATAATATCTGAAGTTGATAAGAAGTATGGTGAAATATCAGGTAGAAAATACGGAGTAGTATTCCCATTCAAATGTGAAGATGCAGATGTGATCTTGATCTCAATGGGTTCAATTTCAGAGACTATTAGAGCTACTGTAAAAAAACTTCGAAAAAAAGGTGAGAAGATAGGGATGATAAGCTTAAAACTCTTTAGACCATTTCCCTTTATTGAGATAGTCGAGCTGATAAAAGATGTAAAAGCTATAGGCGTTGTCGACAGAGCATTATCCCCAGGAGCCATAGCTGGGCCTGTATACAACGAAATAACTACTGCACTTTACCTTTCGAAGATAAATATCCCTTCTATGAATTTCTTTGCTGGACTGGGGGGGAGAGATGTAACGATGGAAGATGTAAAAGACATGTTCGTGAAGCTCAAAGAAGTCGCCAAGACTGGGACTGTTAAAGACAATAAATTTTACGTAGGTCTAAGGTGATGAGAGATGCCATTTAAGAGTATCAAGTCTCTTGAAGAGAGATCAGACTTCTTCAGTCCTGGTCACGGCCTATGCGCTGGTTGTGGTGCAGCTCAGATAGCAAGAATTGTAACTAAAGTTGCTGGAAAAGATACGATAATTGTCACTCCCACGGGTTGTCTTGAAGTCTCGACTACAACATATCCAGCAACTTCATGGAAAGTCCCCTATATACATGTGGCCTTTGAGAATGCTGCTGCAGCAGCTTCTGGAATAAAAGTCGCTTATGGTGCGTTGATCAGAAAGAAAAAGATACCTAAAGATGCAAAAGTGGTTGTTCTAGGTGGAGATGGAGGTACAGCTGATATAGGATTACAATCTTTGAGTGGAGCTTTTGAGAGAGGAGATCGTATTACATACATCTGTTATGATAACGAAGCCTATATGAATACTGGTATCCAACGTAGTGGAGCAACGCCCTACGGTGCATGGACTACGACTAGCCCTGGAGGTCAGAAGACATTAAAGAAAGATCTTATGGGAATTGCGATAGCCCATGGCGTAAAATATGCAGCCACAGCATCTATTGCATATGTAAGAGATGCAGCGAATAAAGTTGATAAAGCAATTTCAATGGGTGGGCCTTCTTTTATACATTGGATTCAACCCTGCACCACTGGGTGGAGATATGATCCGAAATTAACGGTAAAGATAAGCAAATTAGTTGTGAAGACAGGTCTATGGCCTCTATACGAATATCATAATCGGGTAATAAAACTTACAGTAAAGGTCCCAAAAAGAGTTCCTGTATCTGAATACCTTAAGCTTCAAGGAAGGTTCAGGCATATAATGAACAAACCAGACGAGTTAAGAATTATTCAATCTTATGCAGATGAGCTATCCGCGAAATTCGGATTGGGACCTGTAGTTCAATAGTAAAATCAAAATTCATAATATTATGAATTTTGAAGATATAAGGTTTATATGTAAGCCTCAGTAAAAGTACATTATTCCGCTTAACGAGTTAATGAAAGATGGATAAAGGAGGAACCAATTTGCATAGTTCTATTGTAAAGTATCATGTAAGGTTAAAGTTCAATATAGAAGGAGTTGTTGAAAAAGCAGACCTGATAGGGGCCATATTCGGGCAAACGGAGGGTTTGTTCGGACCTGAGATGAACCTTAACGAACTTCAAAAGTCTTGGAAAGTCGGAAGAATTGAAGTCACATTAGAATCCAAGAAAGATCAGACGCAAGGGGAAGTCTTGATCCCTATGTCTACCGATATATCAACTGCTGCTTTGATAGCTGCCGCTGTGGAAAGTGTCGATAAAGTAGGACCTTGTTTAGCACGCTTCATATTATTAGGGATTGAAGATGTGCGTGTATATAAAAGAAAAATGATTGTTGAAAGGGCTAAAATTATTATAAAGGAGTGGGCCTCAAAATCTGTTAGCGAAAGTGGAGAATTACTAAAAGACCTTATCGAAGTAGCTAAGCGCTCAAAACTTATCTCATACGGAAAAGAAGAGTTACCAGCAGGTCCAGGCGTCTATACTTCAGATACGATCATACTTGTAGAAGGAAGGGCTGATGTGATTAATTTACTTAAGGCAGGGATAGATAATGTTATTGCTATCGAAGGAGTAAAGATTCCAGAATCGGTAATAAAACTTTCTAAAGAGAAAAGGATCGTAGCCTTTTTGGATGGGGATAGGGGTGGAGACCTAATATCAAAAGAGCTCTCACAAATAACGAATATCAATAAGATAATCATGGCACCTCAAGGAAAAGAGGTTGAAGATTTAGCACCTACAGAAGTCATAAACATATTAAAAAAGGAGATGGAAGAACTACCTATTAAAAAAATTAGTGCAGATTATCACGAACAACTATCTGAAAAGGTCTCTGAATTTTTCCCTAAGATCAACAACACATTAGAAGCTATAATACTAGACGAAAACTTCAGTCAGATCATGAAATCCCCAATCAATGAACTTGTGCAACGGTTGGAGAATGTTGAGGGATCAAAGTACATAATCTTCGATGGAATAATAACACAACGCTTAATTGATTCAGCCTCAAAGATAGGCATTCAAGCAATTGTAGGGCACCGCATAGGAGATATAAAAAGTAATCAAGCTGATTTATTATTAAAGACTTTTAATGAGTTTGGAATAGAGTAGTTTTTACTCAACGTAAATGATCATTCACAAATTCAACTTAAAAAAAGGAATAGCATTACTTACCATCGAAGATGTAGACGATCTTTGGTGTTTAAAGAGGATTATAACATCTGGGGATATAATCTCTGGAGAAACTTCCAGAATCATCAAACGTACAGGCACGTATGTTCGACCAAATAAAGGTGAACGAGTAAAAGTCAAGGTAACATTGAGAGTCGAAAGAACTAAGTTGGATAGTAGTTTTGGCAGACTTAGGATCTTTGGTAAGATTTTAGAAATGCCAGAAGACATCTTGACTAAAGGTTTTCATTCTATTGTAGCAACTCCCAATTATAAACTGTGGCTTCAAAAGGATCGTTGGAAAGAGACAGATTTACGCATAATAAAGGAGTGCGAGAAAGCAATAAAACGTTTTATGATCGTAGCATTAGATAGAAGGGACGCGGGCGTAGGCTTAGTACAGGGAACTCATCTCCAATTACTTCCAACCATAGAGTCAGGGTTAGAAGGTAAGCATTACAATATAAAGGAAAGATCAACAAATCCGTATTATAAAAAGGTAATACAGACAATACTATCAATTTATAGATCTTGCACAGAGATATTTGTAGCTGGACCTGGAAATATCAAAAATTCCTTTATCAACTTCATATCTAAACAGAAGGGTGGTTTGGCAGACCATGTAAAGATCATAGATGGCATAGATATAGCAGGTGATGATGGTGTTTATATGACACTTCGCTCACCTCAGCTTCGAGAATACATTAAAGGAAGCAAGCTTGCACTTGTAACCGTATTATTAGAGCAATTCATAAAAAGGATAGCTGATGGTGATGATAGGGTAGCATTTACCTTTAATGAAGTTAAAGAAGCGGGCAAGTTAGGTGCAGTGGACCTTGTCTTAGTGTCTGATAAAATTTTTGAATATGGTATCGATGAGAACGATCTTGCTGAGTTATTAAACTCCGTCGAGACATTCGGTGGGAAAGGTTATTTGATAGATTCATCTACCGATACTGGTTCTCAAGTTATGGGAATGGGCGGTATTATCGCCCTACTTAGATTCTCACTAAAATCACAAGTCTAATGAGCTTATATTTCATCTAGCACTTACATTCTCAGTCAGCCATAATAAGTACTTAGGGTCTATATACTGCGGGGTAATCTCTATTATCTCAGGAACTTCATAGGTGTGGTTCTTTCTAATGAAATCCTTTAACCTATTTACGCCTTTTTCTGTGGTTTTGAAAAGTGTCAAGAACTCGTCCATTTCTTCGATTTTTCCTTTCCAAGTATAAATCGATCTTACTTTTATAATATTTATACATGCAGCCAAATTCGCTTCGATCGAATCTCTTGCAATCTTCTCAGCATTTAATTTATCTGAATAGGTGGTGATTATTATCCTACATTCCATTTGAATCCTAATAAATAGATAATAGTTGTATATCAATTATCATCTTATCATAAGTATGGGACAGCTAGCATTAATACTACTAAGGAGATCATTGCTATTGTAACTCCACCAGTGATTCTTTTAATTACTTTCTCGCTTAATCTTTTTTTTGCTATTGCACGTAAAAATACTCTGAAGGCTACTCCTCCATCTAAAGGGTATATTGGAAGAGTATTGAATATCGCTAAGTTGATGTTAATAAACCATATCCAAAAGAGTAGGTTGGTTAATGGATATAATGCATTGCCTAAACTAGATGTATAGAAATTAATCATCACATCGGAAAATGGAACGTTATATGGAGCCAAAGTGGGAAGAAGAAAGTAAAATAATGGTGATGTAGAACCAAAAGGCCTATATTCGTTTAATATATCATTTAGCCCCGCATATCTGATGCCATGACTTCCAGAAGGATCTGTTAACATGACACCAAGTACTGGCTGAGAACTGTTCTGGGGATTACTTGCCAATGCCATCGTATAATTCAGTGGTGTAATCCCTCGTTCGATAGTTAAAGTTATAATATCTCCAGGATCCATAGATGAGAGGGTATTTTCAAACTCTTTTAATGACGAAACTCGGACTCCATTCAGCATTATTATTGTATCTTCAACTTGTACTCCTGCTTGTTTAGCAGGAAAATCTTGCCAAAATCCCACTATAACTGGCCCGTTAGGTAGTATCAATTTATAGTTGATAGTATTACCATCTCTAACAGAAGTCAAGTTTACAATTGCGCCAGCTCCATAGAGTTGTAAAGCGTCCTCAAAATCGGATGCCGAAGTTACAGAAAAATCGTCGACTCTTATAATTATATCATTTAGCTCAATACCAGTTTTTTGAGCTGGGCTGTTTTCTACTATCCCTATTACTCCTACTCCATTAGCTATAGGAGCCATCGAACTCAATACCAGTAATAGCCCAAGAAGTGCTATTAACCCTGTTATTATGTTGCTACCTGGTCCTGCGGCCAACACTCTACCTGAATCTCTAGCCTTAGCTTTTTGAAGCTCTTTTTCATCCACATCCACGAAAGCACCTATTGGAAGTACCAGTAACAGTATCACCCCACTCGACTTTACTGGGATTCTTAAAGATCGGGCTAGTATTCCATGTGCTCCCTCATGGACTATCATGGCAACTATCAAGCCAATCCAACCATAGACTATTGGAAGGTAAGGATTGATTCCAGGTATCAATAAGTTCGCGAGGGGAGTGATCTCTCTCGCAAAATCTCTCAAGGCGGTGTTTGAAATAAAAGATACGACTGCCCACAAGATGAGGTAAAAGCCTATTACTGATACTATTGGAAATATATATAATAAAATCCATCCAATTTTTTTAATGAACTCAAATTGCCCAATACTTTCTATAATCGAAAGACCTTTCTTTGTCCTTATTAAAATAAATGGGAAGGTTATCTCCACTCTTTTAATTTCACCTTCTGCCAAACCGTTCTTTGTCAACCCAAACTCACCACGTAATTAAAGTGATATATATGAGATTATGTTAATCCCCCAATTTTTCTATATATTCAAAATTAACTTTATTACACTTTAATAAATAAATGGTTAGAAAGGAATTTGTAAAATTTTGCCCGAAGATAGAAGATGTATAAAATGTAGTAATAAAGCCGTATATTATAGAGCTTTCCTTATTGTAATTTTAAAAATCTTTTACCATAGTTTCAATAGAATGAAATATCATCGGTAATATTTTTTCTGCCTCTTTTTGAGATAAAAATGCTTCTGGATGACTAAGTTTATTTCTCAAATTCTCTCTTAGATAGTCTAAATGCCCTAATAATGATGAATCTGCTATTTTTTCTAATTCATCTAATATCTTTTTCCAATCTATAAAACCCTTTATAGCTTTACCAGTTTTCTTTTCATAATATTCTCTCAAAACACATTCAGTCGCCCTTAAAGCATGATAACCACCAGAAGTTGGCAATTCAAATAAAATACATTTACAGGATTCGTTCAAATCCATTCTAGTAAATATTGTAAGTTTTCTCCAAACACTCCTTGGTAAAAAACTTACTGCACCTTTTTTCAGCAACTCAGGATTTAAAGTGTATTTATTATCTAAAAGAACGGCATCTAGTTTTTCAGATTTTTCTATTAAACGATCAAGCCAAAATGTTGATATGTCTAATAGATGTTGTTTATCTTCTTTAGATAAATCAGAATCAGGTTTGGAAAGATCGTAGTTCTTCTCGATTTTCTTTATAAAGTCTTGAATATCCTTTGAGGTAGTTGGACAAATCC